>NZ_FNFP01000005.1 GCF_900100845.1 Natronincola ferrireducens
TATTTCTCTTAAAGAATATTTTCCAGATAAATAGTCTTTAACAGCGCTTTCCTTTAATTCTTGCGAATACCTATTCCATGTTTTTGATGCTTTTAACCCTTCTATTCCATAAGTATTAAACATATATCGCCAATCTTGAATGGTCCTGTTGTGGACTCCAAATTTTGAAAGAATCTCATTTCTAGTCATCAATCCATCATCGTATGATTTTAGAATTTCGTATTTCTCATCAGCTGAATAACTTTTTCTTTTGCACATAAATATACTCCCCTTAGATAAACAGATTTTATTTTTTAATCTGTCTACCTAATAGGGAGCATATCATAAAGAAGGGTGCTTTTCTTTTTTTAACATTATGAATCATCCTAAACCTATTAAATTCCTTTATTGTGCTCATAATATAGATATGATAAAATGTAGAAGATACCCGTTTGGAAGGGAGTAAAAATCTATGGGAAAATTATTTGGTACTGATGGCGTAAGAGGAATTGCCAATAAAGAGCTTACACCTGAGTTAGCCTATAAGCTAGGTAGAATAGGAGCATATATCCTTTTAAAAGAAAAAGTCAAAGGAAAAGTAGTTATAGGAAAGGACACAAGAAAGTCTGGAGACCTTTTAGAAGCCGCTATGACGGCAGGATTTTTATCGATGGGAATAGATGTAATAAGTCTAGGTGTATTACCTACTCCAGCAGTGGCTTATTTGACAAGACATTTACAAGCTGACTGTGGTGTAGTGATTTCTGCATCCCATAATCCTGCAGAATATAATGGCATTAAGTTTTTTAATTATGAAGGCTATAAATTGCCAGATGAAACTGAAGATGAAATAGAATACTATATATTAAAGGATAAAGATGTAGATAAAAGACCTGAAGGAGAAAATATAGGTAAAGTTACTGTTTTAGAAGAGGCTGCAAAGCTTTATACAGATTACTTAAAGACTACGATAGACTGTGATTTTACTGGGCTTAGAATAGCTGTTGACACTGCCAATGGTGCAGCCTATAAAGTAGCTCCCGAAGTTCTAAAGGAATTAGGAGCAGAAGTACATGTGATTTGCCATGAGCCTGATGGTTTAAATATCAATTTAAACTGTGGCTCCACCCATCCCGAGACACTACAAAAGCTTGTAAAGGAAGTAAATGCAGATATTGGGGTTGCCTTTGATGGAGATGCTGACAGGTTAATTGCAGTAGATGAAAAGTGTCACATTGTAGACGGAGATCATATAATGAATATATGTGCTTTCAATCTAAAGAAACACAATAAGCTAAAAAATGATACTGTTGTGGCTACTGTTATGAGCAACATAGGTTTAGACATTGCCATGAAGGAGCAGGGTTGTCATGTAGTGAAGACAAAAGTAGGTGACAGATACGTTTTAGAAGAAATGATTGCTAAAAACTACTCCCTAGGAGGAGAACAGTCAGGACATATCATCTTCTTAGATCATAACACCACAGGAGATGGACTTTTAACTGCTCTACAACTGATTGCAACTATGAAAGAGGAAGATAAAAAAATATCTCAGCTGGCTTCTATGATGATTGCTTATCCTCAAGTTTTGGTAAATGCCAAGGTAAGGAATGAGAATAAGGAAGCTTATCTTCAGGATGAAGTTATTATGAAGGAAATTGAAAAAATTGAAGATAAAATGGCTGGAGAAGGCAGGGTATTAATTCGACCTTCAGGTACAGAGCCTCTAGTAAGGGTAATGTTAGAAGGAAAAGACCAAGAAGAATTAAATCAATTAGCTACGGACCTAGCAAAATTAATAGAGTCAAGATTAAGCTAAAGCAGAGCACAGAAATATTTGATTTGATCTCAATTACTTTTACACAGGGATAAAATCGTTGGGATTAGTAGCGAAACTGATCCCAACGAATAATATAGTAATAGAAGGAGGAGGGATGCCAATGGTAAACAACAAGAAAATTTAAAGTAAAGCGCCTGAGCTTGAGCTTGGTCGGAAAGAAGCTTAAGTTGACGAGGGACAGGGTTTATCGAAATTTCGGCGGATGCCCTGCGGTGTATTCACCACCGATAACGGATCTACAAAACTACTAAGTAATTGGTAGAACAAAGGGGTCTAGGTGAAAGAGTCTGCAAAATATTTTTTGAAATGATTTTGGAGGCTTAGTTTCTTATTGTCTATTTATGAATTTACAAGTAAGTTTAGAACATAAATGGATAAATGACAGGGTTTTGAAAAAAATATATATTAAACAAAATTCTTTTATTAAAGAAATTTGAAAGGAGAAAAGAATATGTGTGGAATTGTTGGATATATAGGAAAAAAAGAAGTAGCACCTATTTTAATAGAGGGTTTACAAAAACTAGAATATAGAGGATATGATTCTGCCGGTGTAGCCATTTATAGTGACAATGATGTTGTTGTCAGAAAATACAAGGGTAGACTTAGTGTATTAGAAGAGCATTTGAATAAAGAAAAAATACCAGGAACATTAGGAATCGGTCATACGAGATGGGCTACCCACGGAGAACCCAATGATATCAATGCCCATCCCCATACCAACTATGCAGGAGATATCGCAGTGGTACACAATGGCATTATTGAAAATTATGTAAAAATAAGGGAATGGTTGATTAAAGAGGGTAAAGTATTTGAGACAGAGGTAGATACAGAAGTAATAGCTCATTTAATAGACTATTATTATGAAGATGACTTGGTGGAAGCAGTGCAAAAATCAGTTCGTAGAATGGAAGGTGCCTATGCCATAGGTGTCATCAGTAAGAAAAACCCTGATAAATTAGTGGCAGTTAGAAAAGACAGTCCTTTGGTAGTAGGTATTGGCAATGGTGAAAACTTCATCGCTTCTGACATCCCAGCGTTATTAAAGCATACACGAAATGTATATTTCTTAAATGACGGAGAAATGGCAGTTTTAGATGAAAACAATATTACATTATTAAACGAATTTGGCCATAAGATAGAGAGAGAAGTATTTGAAGTGACTTGGGATATCGAGGCGGCAGAAAAAGGTGGCTACGAGTATTTTATGCTTAAAGAAATTTATGAACAACCAAAAGCCATAAAGGAAACCTTATCTCCAAGAGTAGATAAAGAAAATCATATTGTTCTAGATGATATTAAACTAACAAAGGAAGATTTAGAAAAAATTAATAAAGTAATGATTGTAGCCTGTGGAACAGCCTATCATGCAGGATTAGTAGGTCGATATGCTATAGAAAAGTTTGCTAAGATTCCAGTGGAGACGGATGTGGCATCAGAATTTAGATATAGAGATCCATTTGTAGATGAAAACACCTTGTTTATCGCAATAAGTCAATCGGGAGAAACTGCAGATACATTGGCAGCTTTAAGGGAGGCAAAGGCAAAGGGTGCTAGAGTAATGGCAGTAACCAATGTGGTGGGAAGCAGAATTTCAAGAGAAGCTGATGATGTTTTCTACACTTGGGCAGGTCCAGAAATCGCTGTAGCTTCTACAAAGGCCTATACAACTCAATTGATAGCCATGTATTTAATTGCCCTAAATATGGGAATAAAAAAGGGTACTATTTCAAAAGAAAAATATAATACAGTACTAAATGAATTAAAAGCCTTGCCACAAAAGGCAGAAAAACTATTAGAAAATAAACAGTTGATCCAAGAATTAGCTGATAAACAATTTAATAATCAAAACGTATTCTACATTGGTAGAGGGATTGATGATCATGTCGGTAGAGAAGGTTCATTGAAACTAAAGGAAATTTCCTATATCCACTCCGAGGCTATTGCTGCAGGAGAATTAAAGCATGGAACCATTGCTTTAATCGAGGAAGGAACATTAGTAGTAGCCCTAGCTACACAAGATCACCTATACGACAAAATGCTTTCAAATATCCAAGAGGTTAGGGCTAGAGGTGCTTATGTAATAGCGGTAGCAAAGGAAGGTAATGAAGAAGCAGAAAAAGCTGCAGATGTTGTGATTTATATACCAGATACAATAGATGAATTAACACCAGTTCTTTCAGTAATTCCATTACAGGTATTTGCTTATTATGTAGCAGTGGCTAGAGGTACTGACGTCGATAAGCCTAAAAATTTAGCCAAATCGGTCACTGTCGAATAAAATAATATTTTGTCGAATATGGGTGTTGTCGATTATAATTAATGCTGTCACAACTTAAAATATTTTATCAAATACAATATAGAATCTACAGAGTTTACTTTAATGAAAGTTACCTTTATAATACAATAATCTCAACTAAAGGACTAAAAAAGTCGATTTTATATTCCCGTAGTAGATACAGAAGAAATTCTGATTTATTACGGGAATATTTTTATTTAAGATGAATTCCCACTATCGACAAACATGACATAGCAGATAGATATATGTCCTTATTGTTAAAAACTGTTTTTATTCAGTTAGATTTAAAGGTGATGAGTAAAGACATTTATGCTGATGATAGTTTAATTTTTAAAAAGATAAGAAAAACAAAATAAAAGAAGTCAAATGTTCACATAATCCACCAGATACTACCTAACAAATACTTTCATGACCTAGGTCTCATTGATATTCATAAATACGAAGTTGGTTTGTTATCGAATTACTATTAATTCCTTGAGAAATTTCAGGAGCCGGATACGGCAAACATAAGTCCAGTTATGTGAGAGCAAAAAAACAGAACTAATTATCTTGTTTTTTAGCTAGTGGATATTTAGGCATCTTGTGGGCATTGGGATTTATTACTGTAAGTATTGCAATAAATAATAAGATACAATGTTATTTATTTATGCGGAATAACATACCCAATAAATTCCTTGGGACTGCTTTTGTAATAAAGAGGACAAGTATATAACCTAAGCCACCAATGATAAGACTATAAATAAAACTGGTGGAAAGGTGAAAATTTATTGAAAGAAACCACTGCTGTGTCTGTAGAATCAAGATTATCATCAAAGCAGCAGCAAAAAAAGGCTTTATAAATAAATCTGTATATTGGTATTTCATTTTAATCATTTTCCATAAAGTATAAAAATCCAATATACAAATGGACAAAGTGCATAGGAAAAATCCCGTATAATAACCATAGATGCCGTAGCTTGGATTGCCTACAAGGTAATAAACAGCAGCGAACTGAAGGCTCATACCAATCATTCGATGAATTGTAGTATTTTTTTGTTTTCCAAGACCATATAAGATCCCTGAAAAAGTATGTTGTATGGCTAGGAAAATAGTACAGAAACCCAAGAGGTATATTGATTCACTGGCTTTAGGATCACTATATAGATAAACTGCTAACGGCTTTGAGAAAAAAACATACAGTGCTGTTAGAGGGATAGACACCAATAGGGTGATTTTTATAGCAAGGTGGATATTGTTTTTAGCTGTTTTATAATTTTTCACAAAGACTTGTTCTGATAAGTTGGGAATAATATTGATGACCAGGGCAGATGTAACGAAATAGGGAAGATATGTTAAGGGCATGGCCATGCCCATGACTCTTCCAAAAGTTGCAATAGCTTCACTATATGTATATCCTGAAGCCATAAGTCGTTGGGGTATTAAGATGGCATTGGTGAATTGCAAAATAACATGAAAAAGTCCTGACAGGGTCAATGGGGCGGATATAGTTAGTATTTGCCTTAATAGTTGGGTCATCTTGATTGAAGTAGGGATTGTGTAGGGGAGTCTTTTAGTAAAACGGCTTTGCATGAAAAGCAACCATACCAAGTCAAAAAACTCACCTATGCTAATCCCACAAATGGCAATGAAGGCTCCTAGAATAGGATCTAATGGATAAATAGAATACAACAAGCCAATAACAATAACAAATCGTGTAAAGTGTTCCACAATTTCAGAAATGCTGGCAATACCTATCATTTTCAGTCCATAATAATAGCCTCTCATGACAGATGTTATAGAAATCAAAACGAGGGCTGGAGGAAGAAAATAAATACAACGTAAGGCATCTTCATTTTTAAATATCCTTAAACCAATAAATCCACGGAATGAAATAAGGATCAAACTGAGACCGATGGATAGGGACAAGGTAAAGAATACAGCTACTCTATAAGTTTTTCTAACGGCATCATAGTTATTTTTAGAACTATATTCAGCGATTAGCTTAGAGACAGCTGTAGGAATACCAGCAGTAGTAATAATAAGAAAAATCATAAGAACCGGCATCATCATTTGAAATAAGCCAATGCCTTCAGCTCCCATAAGCTTTGATAAGATTACATCATAGCTAAATCCAATAAAACGGATAAGAAAATTAACAAATGTCAATAAAATAGACCCATAGACAAAACCCTTCTTTTTCAAACCATCACCCCGCGATTGCCACACTGTATCCCCAGGATACGTAACTATGTATATTATTATAGATAACAATATATACGGGAAACTTCATCAAAAAAACTATAAGAAAACAATGGGGTTAAAGAAGTAAAAATAGCGATGTACTTAATACACTACTAATTTGCTCTCTTCGTTTAAAGATGGTTAAATCAATGAAACAGTGGTCTATAACATATCTACTAGCTTAGTAATAGATTTAGCTACAACCATACAGTAAAGAAATTGATAAAAATTTAATTTAAATTAGCAAAAATCCTTTTAGTATTGATATAAATTCTAAAAAATGGTAGTATAATCCCGTCGAAGTAGCATTTTTAGATTTTGAAAGAGATAGTGTCATAATATTAATCCTCCCATTTCTTATATTACAATACGATAAAATATCAAAGATCCACCTCCTAATTGTTTACTCTGTGGTGTACTTTAGAATCTTCTATTTTTTAACCTACAGTAACTTGACACAATCCCTTGACTTTTAACATCGAATCGATTAAACTGTTATTGCGTAGAAATAACAGTATATACAAGGTAGACAACAAAATAAGAATTTAGGTGCCTCTTTTACAGGGGATAAAAGGGAAGTACGGTTAAAATCCGTCGCAGCCCCCGCTACTGTATGCATGGACGAAACCTCAGTGTCCACCATTTATTTGGGAAGGTGAGGAAGTAGATTGATGTGCGAGCCAGGAAACCTGCCTATACCCATAGAATAACAATAAACCTTCGGAGGGAAAGGTCTTATTATGGAATGTAAGCAACCAAAATAACAATCTAACCCTCAAGGTTAGATTTTTCTATTTGGATAATATATTGACAAAAAGAGAAGAAACGCTGTTTACAACATATCAATGGATAAGTAATATCTATATTGATTGTTAAAAATGAAAAATTAATAAAAGCTTTATGGTGTTGTTCATCTGTTTGATTAACAACTTAAAAGGGAAGTTGGGTGAAAATCCCACGCGGTCCCGCCGCTGTAAAAGAGGAGTTCTTTCAAAAAACCACTGAGTAATCGGGAAGGTTGGAAGGATGATGAAACTTGAGCCAGAAGACCTACCTGTAGCTTTATGACATGCACTCTACGAGGAAATGGAGGGGGTCTATTTGAATTTATCAAAACGATTGATTATGCTCCCAGTCTCCAATTACCAATATAGGTATACGCTGGGAGTTTTTATATTGAAAAATTTATTCATTGAGTCCTACGGTAATATGTTAAGTAGATAAAACAATTAAATTGGGAATTTTCAACATCGATACAGGCAGTACTAAGCTAGTCCAGTGAATATGTAAATAGTCAATATACTGTTCTGTTTTAATAATGCTCAGTAGTAGCAAGGGATGGAGTGAGAGAAAATAAAAACTAGGTTTGAAGGATGTCAAATCCGGGCTGAAAATACGATGGTTAGTCTTTTTATTCTTCTATTTTATATATCCTTTATAGATAGCTATAGATTATTGGCAATAACTGCTGGGATTGCTGTTGTATACTCCATCAGCATCTGTAAAAGCAAATATTTTATAAGGCTGATAAAACCAGTATTGCCCTTTGTAATTTTGATGCTGCTACCCATCATAATAAGGTATATACTAAGAAACACCCTGGAAGATATAGATTTCACAATAATGATTATTGGTAAAATTTTAATTTCCTCTATTATACTGGGAACCGTTGTCGCTAAGCATTCAGCCCTTTATCTAGTGGATGGAATACTAAACATCGGCTTACCTCGAATATTTAACAGGATATTGGCACTTACCTTTAGGTACTTTCATATGATCAATGAAGATGTACAGATAGGTAGAAAAGCATTAAGCAGTAGAGGAATGGGGGAAAGGAAAGGACTATCATCCCTTAGTATTTTTGGTGAATGGATTGGAGGGTTTTTCCTAAAAAGTACCCATCACAGTGATATGGTCTTTAATGCAATGAAGTCCAGAGGTTTTCAAGGAGAGTCAAGAAATGAAAAAATTAAAAATAAGGGCCTAATTATTGAATGTTGTATACTAATTCTGTTTTTGACCATGGTGTTAATAATTGATGGGAAGGTGTAAGATGGTAATCAAAATTAGAGACTTAAGTTTTACTTATCCAAATAATCACAGGGGATTAATCGATGTGAGTTTAGATATTGAAAGTGGCAAAAAAACTGCGATACTAGGGGTCAATGGCAGTGGCAAGTCGACTCTACTGTATCATTTAAATGGTATCACCCTACCTCAAACAGGTTCGGTAGAAGTATTAAATATGGATGTAAAGGAAAAAAATCTTAGGAAAATCAGACGAGAGGTAGGCTTTTTATTTGATTATCCCGATCATCAATTATTTTCGACAACTGTTTATCGGGACATTAAGTTTGGATTAGACAACTATAAATATCCTGAAAAGCAAAAGGATGAGTGTATAAGAAAAGCTGCCAGGGCCCTACGAATTGAAGAACTATTGGAGTATCCTCCCTATCAGCTGAGTCTAGGACAAAAAAAGAAAGTGGCAATAGCTGGATTAATCGTTTTGGAGCCAAGTATAATTCTTTGTGATGAACCTTTTTCAGGGCTGGATGGGTATACACTGATTTATTTTAAAGAATTGCTAAATGATTGGGTAAAGGAAGGAAAAACAATTGTGTTTTCAACTCATGATGTGGATTTAACCTATGAATGGGCGGATAACGTGATTATTTTGAGGGATGGTAAGGTTCTTAAAAGCGGAACTGCATCGGAGGTCTTAACTAAGGAAGAGACCTATTTAGAAGCAGGTCTTGTAAAGCCTATGCTGTATGATTTATTCCAAGACAGTGAATACAAACCCCAAAATATAAGGGAAGCCAAAGAACATCTAAGTAAAAAATTTGCCTATTAAAGTCTAGTACTTTAAAATGTATATTTTATTAAGGAGGAAAAAGAAATGAGAAAAAACATTTCAATGATTATGGTTTTAATTTTGCTATTGACGATAGGTCTGGTAGGGTGTGGTACAGGAAATGAAAGCAATGCAGGGGTAGGGGAAGTGCAACAGGAAGAGCAGAACCCAGTACAAGAGCATGATGAAGGTGATCATGACGAGGAGGAACGTGGTGAAGAAGGACATGACCATGGAGATTATGAATGGATTGGAGAATTTGAGTTCAAGGAAGGAAGCTACTTATTTCATTTTGGTGCAAGTGAAGATGAAACCATGGATGTTGGTTTTATAAAGATTGGAAGTAATATTATTGATTTAGATCATCACGCATCCCACTTAATGTTGACTGAAAAGGAAGTAATCAAACAGGACAGCACTTTTGAAGCAAGGCCGGACTACGCTTATACCTTTGAAATGGCTGAAGATCATGGACATATTCATTTCACAATAAAGGAAGAGGGCACCTACGCTATTGTAACTGAGCATTTTCCTGGAGAAAGCAATATGCAGATATTTGATGAAAACAAAGTAGAGATTTTGCCAATAAGAGAGCATGAAGGAGAAGGACATAGTCATTAATAAATATTTAGGAGGTGCCATCTATGCATTTAGCCGATGGAGTATTAAGTACCCCAGTGATTGTAGCATCATATGGGGTATCGATAGCCAGTATGGCGGTTGCAGCTAAGGGAATCAAGGATGAAGAGATTCCTAAAATAAGTTTAATGGCAGGAACATTTTTTGCAGTATCACTAATTTCTATTCCAGTTCCGCCTACCTCGGTACATCCGCTGTTATGTGGGCTAATCGGTATAATCCTTGGAAAAAAAGCACCTCTTGCCTTTTTTCCTGCACTATTGTTACAGGCCCTGTTATTTAGACATGGAGGAGTAACCTCATTGGGGGCAAATACCGTGATGCTGTCAATACCCGCATATTTATCCCATATGCTATATCAAAAAATACCTATGAAGAAACCTGCTGCTAGGGGAGGTATAATAGGTGCCATATCCGTTGTAATGACTGTGATTATACTGATTTTTTTACTGGCATTGACGGATGCCAGGTTTGCAGCGGGAGATTTTTCAGTTGTGAAAATTGCAATGGTAGGCCATGCACCGCTTATAATAGTAGAAGGTATTGTTACTGCCTTTGCAGTACAATTTATCGATAAAAACAAAAAAGATTGGATAGAAGAGAGGGTGCTTGTATGAAAACAATAGTAAAGAGAAGTATTATATTTTTTCTAATCTGCCTGCTTCTTTTGATACCTACCTCCTCCTTTGCCCATGGAATGCTTTTAAAGCTGGAGGAGCCAGGAGTATTAAAGGTGGAATATGATGGTGGGGGTTTTTCACCAAGAACCGAAGTCACCATCTATGATGAAGAAGGCAATGAGTTGGGCAAGGGACCAGTAGATGAAGAGGGTAAATTTCATTTTGATCCAGACCTGAAGGTTCATAGCGCTGTGGCCGATGATGGTATGGGCCATAGAGCCGAATATAAGGAAGGTGTTGAAGAAAAGAGCATACCAAAGGTACCAGTAGTAATTGGTGTGTTTGCAGTGATAGCGGTTGTCTTTGTTATATTTAATAAAAAATCAAAAGCACAACAGCAGCAATAGGTTTTGCTCGTATCCGTAAAATACAGCCCACATATGAAAAAAGTCCTATCTATGAAATAATTATCATAAATAGGGCTTTTTACTACTTTTAAGCTTTAAATATTGCTGGGGATTTCTCCATTTCTTTTACAAAATAGCAATTGAGTCATTCTCAGTTTTCTGAACACTGTTTGATGAACATGCTTACATTCAATGGTTTCTTTGTATGGAAAAAGCATATGAATATTTGGTTGGGAATCGAAAAATTAATTTAGTAGAGGGGTTAATACCATTACCCATCAAAATAGTAAGTCTACTATAATTCCACTAATTGAAAAGTGGTATTACCCATGAATAGAATAGGACTTTAATTGAATTTACTAATGATATCAACTGTTTTGAACTTTTACAGGCTTTCAAACTAAATATGAAGAAAGTAAGGTATACAGTTTTTAAAAAACAACAAAAATTAAGGCTTCTATTATAATGGGCTGTGAGTCAATAAAAGACACCAATTCAATACTAGGTCCAGAAATCTTAGCTGATAACATGCTTGATATGGAGCAATTCCTGGATCAGTCCCAAATTAACCTGGTGCTAAAGCCAATGAATAAGGACGGTGTTGATCAACTGCAGGATATTCATTATCAGTTATATATTAATCAGAGCTACTCCCTTTCATATATTGGATATAAAAATACTCCCGATAGAAATTTGTGGCATTTTATAATTACCTCAATTATTATCTAGAAAGAGTATATTTAATCTGGGCACACAAAATTTTCTACAGGCTTCTTTCGGCTAAATATATCTATATTTTTGTTTTGGTCTTCCTCTTTTGCCTATGGATTGGGCTATTTCAACAACATTTACTTCAATTAGATAATTGATATATCTATGGGTAGTCTGATAAGCATATCCTGTAGCTTCAGAAACTTCATCAATAGTCATGGCTTCTTTTTTATTTTTCATATATTCTTTTATTGCCTCAACTGTATATTCATTAATACCCTTAGGATATTGTTGTTGTATCTTATGGCCTTGATGAACTTTGCTATGTCTAAGATGCACACTAATTCGTGATAAAAAATCAGGTATTTTTATAGGCTTTAGTGCAAAGTCATTAGCTCCTGCCAATAAAAACTTATCTGCTAATTCTTGATCTTCGTCAACAGTCAAAACAATAATTGGTATATCCTTATAAATCTCACGTATTTTCTTTACCCCTATCAAACCATTTATAAGAGGCATATGATAATCTATGATGATAATATCTATAGTCTCTGCCTTCAACACAGCTAAACCCTTATTTACATTATTAGCTAGATGGGGTTCCCAGTTTTTAAGTTTACATATTTCGCCCAAGCCTTGAAGAATATCTTTATTATCATCTATTATTAGTATTTTTTCCATTTTTATCTGCTCCTTTCATGAGCTATGTAACACAAATGAATATAGTGTTATACTATGATTCAGCTATTTCTTTTTGAAATCCACAGGGAAGCTCTATCAGCACTTGAGTTTTCTGTCCTTCAGTTGAATTCACAGCAATCGTTCCATTATGATTCTCTATAACAGTTTTTGCAAAACCTAAACCAATACCAAAGGAATTTTTTGTACTGAAACCTCTTTCCCATATTCTTGAAAGGGCTTCCTGTTGGATTCCTTTTCCATTATCAGAAATTTTGATGTTAATTTGATCTATATTTTTTGTGACTTGGATGTCAATCATCGGATTTTCTTTGTCAATACTATCTATACTGTTTTTAATGATATTAATAATAGCTCTAGACATTCTAATTTTATTCATATAAATTATGTCTGCGCTACATGCTATATTTACTTTCAAAATATCAGCAATATCATAAGTTGATATTTGAGATAAAATACTATCGAATAATTCTTCTATTGTCACCATTCTTTTTTTGTTTTCTTGAAGAATCTCTGAAATCATACAATTTAGTTGATTAACAGAGGAGAGTATTTTTGCTGCATAATCATGGCACTTTACATCTATTTCAGTCATTTCTATTAATGATGCATAGACCTGTATGGTAGTCAGTGGTGTTTTTAGATCATGTACTAGGTTCTGTGTTTCTTCTATGGAGCGTGCTTTGATATTGTTCAATCTTGCTTCATCCAACTCTTTCTTTATTTTTCGGGTAATTTCAATATCAATAAGAGCTTTGTTTTGATCTACAAAAATTTTATATATCAGTAAAGCATTAACAGTAAAAATACAGAATAAAAACCATGAGATAAAAGTAAGGATGCTGTCTGTATTGATAATTGCTGAAATATATTTAATATCTCTTGATATTTCACCATTACCAAAACCATAATCAGAAAGAGTTGGTACTATGTCAAGCCATTGAAACCCAATTAATAAAATAATAATAAAAATTGATTTTTTTGTGATACTAATATATTTCATTTCTCGAATACTAAAAATAGTCATTGCGCTAATAACAAGGATAGAGGTCATGCCAAAATTATAGCGGATATCATAGATACAATAAATTAAATGATATATAGAGGGAATAATCATTAGTACCATAAAGATATAAATAAATTTTTTTATAGATGTATTTATTGTTTTATGTATCCATTCCATCAAAGCAAAGGTTGCTGTATATATGGGAAGTATTCTTATTGAATTCATTATAATCAACATAAATGCAGCGATAAGCAGCAATCCTTGATCAGAATTAATAGCACTTAAATACATATATTTGTAAATAGGGAATGACACTGAATTAAAAACTCTTGGCATCAATAGTCCTAGCAAAAATAGAATACCTATATTTCTAAGACTCTTGCTTTTTAATATAGCCCAGCTTTTTTTTGATTTCACATCGGTGGATATGTCCATAGTATAAAACACCACTTCCTCCAATAAGTAATAATAAAATGCCAATACTTCTATTATAATGATATCTAAAATAAATTTCTTCAACTGCAATATTGGGTATAGGAATGGGATCTATTTGAATACCGTATTCAGTAGCTAGGTCTTTAATATCTAGAAGATTTATAACACCAATACCGCGACTTAAAAAATTTCCTGCTAATCCTATATCATTATAATTCAGCTTAAGTTTTGGATTAATATAACCATTCTCCAGCCCATAACCCAAATCTTTTTTTCCAAGACCAACGATATTACCGCCAATATTTATAAAAAGAGCAATATTAGGATCGTGAGTATAGTAGATTTTTAATCGCTCATTGATATTTTCATCATAGTCTTTTATATAAATAAAGCTTTTATCTTGATGACGTTTACCTATCTCTTCTAATAATTTTTGATCCATGTCTTTCCCGATATCATCTGCCCCACCATAAGAATAGGCTATACTTGATGTGTTGATAAACCCATCTTCTAATAATCTCTGTTCCATGTCTAAATAGGTCAATCTTGGGTCATTTGCTCCGTAGGTAGATGAGCCAATAGATGATATGAGTAAAACATCTAATTCCAGCACTTCTGCAGCTGCAATAACTGCAAGGTTTAGAGCAGGAAATGATCCTGAAGCATTTACTGCAACGGTATCTCCTTTTCTTAATCCTGCTTCCACCATCATCTGAACAACCATAGCTGCAATATGGGGATTAGTGGTAGTTCTTTTAGACTCCAGAGAGCCAAGGGTAGTTGTAATATAAGTGTATCTTGGACCCACGATACCTGTTTCATTAATATCAATAGAGGTATCAATTCTACCGTCAATTTCTAAACGATAGATTTTTACCTGCTGAAATATTCTTTCTAAATGTTGACTGGCAGCTACTTTTTTATCATAAAGCAAATCTTTATCTTTTATTTTTGAATATTCGAGGAAGGTATATCCTAATAGTAAAATTACAAGTAAAACAAATAATATTCTATTTTTCATATAAAATAGCTCCCCTGCATCAAAATAAGCATGACCTTCAAAATAATGCTCGTTATAAAAAGAGAAAATAGAGTTGGCAATACCCCTTGTTTATCACATTCAAAGGCTATCAGTCCAGGAATAATACTGCCAATGGCCAAATAAGGGAGGAATAAAGATTGAACAAAAATCAGCTTTAAAATAATGCCCAGTACAATAGCTAAGGCAAAGGTTCTTTTTCCATAAATAGGAATATAATTGCTTAAAAGCTTTAATAAGTAGTATATAATAACTGATATAATAATCGTACCAATAATTCGTTTTGGTTGGTCAATAAATAGTGCTAGATAAATTGGTGAAATCATTCCCCCAGGAGATAATTCTGTTATTTCATAATATGTGAGACTAATAATGATACCAATTCCTATAAAAACTTCTAACACAATAAGACCTCCTCTTCTAACATTTGTATTCCAAACCCTTTAATATTGCCAATACCTACGATTAAAAAGCCATCAAATTCAATATCTTTAATGCTTTTAATAAGTATAATATCTCCAGGAAATTGAAGTTTCTTCAATTTCTTATGAACATAAGGACTCCCATTACCTGAAAGATATACTATATCTGAATTGTATTCTAATATAAGATCTAGCATCATAGTAAGTCTATCGGGACGATCCTGTCTATGATTGTATAGAATAGCTTTTTTGTAAGGTTTATGATCTTTATATTTGTTGAGGAGAATTTTTGTAGATCCATAATCGTTGGCACTAAATCCATTTATAAAAATCCCCTCACCTACTTTATAAATCTCTTGGTGACCTATGTCCAAAGTATAATTTTTTAGTCCCATCCTGCTTTTCTCTAAATCAAGGCCAAAATATTCACAAACACTCAAAGCCATATTAGCATTTTGAGAAAAAGTATCTTCTGACTGGAAATAAGCTTTTTTGATATGATGATTAGCATCTAGAGGTTTATAATAGGTATCTGTTATGAGTATGCCTTGTTTTGGTTTAACCATCAGCAAAGATTGAGCTATTTCTTCTTTTGTATAACCTAAAATACCCAAATGATCCTCTTTTACATTCGTAATAACAGCTACATCCGCTTTCAATATAGTTTCTGATTGTAATTGCAGCTTTGGATTAACAGCCATACATTCAACAATAAGATAATCACATTTTAAATCACTGGCCATTTTTAATATTCGTCTTTGCTCTCTAATATTAGCTTGAGTTTTTCTATGTATTTTTTTTATATCACCATTTGGCATAACGATAGCTGCTTCACTTCCAGTTGTCTTTGCTATACCTATAAGGCCATTGTTTTTGAAAGCAGCATCAATCATCCTAACTACAGTTGACTTTCCCCGAATACCGTTGACATGAATAACATACTTTATGTTTCTTCGCCATTTCTTACATAAATGCTCTTCTAAATAAAGGCCTCCTATTAATAAAATAAATAAAATCAATAAAATGGGCATAGTTTCTCCTTTATTAAATAGAGAAAGCCCCTTAGATAGTAGAGACTTTCTCTGTTATTTATTCTGATTTTAATAAATAATTTCCGATACCATTATTTATTATATCATAATAATCTGGAACAGCGTTAACTTCTATGGGCTTGTCAGGATAGGTATCTGTAAAAACCCTAAGAAATTCCATAATAGCTTCCGTATGTCTTGCCACCCTCTCAGAAATGGGATGTCCATTATCATCGAAGGGCACATATAGATATCCTAGCTTGCCAGCTTTTACATAGCCACTGTCTTTACCTTCAACTGCTAATGTAGCATCTGTTTTACCACGCAGCCTTCCTTGGCAAGGATTAGCAGTCTCCATAAGAATTGCTAATGTATCTGTATAGTCTCCAAGCTCTCTATGGGTAAGCCCACGAAGATTTGGTGGAGATGGTTCAAGTCCATATTGAATTCCATTGATTTGTAGATTAATTAATGCACTTGATGCAATCCCCATAGCATCCTCATGGGCTACAATTGCATTGTTGACAGGATACTCTGGTGATGCCTCATGTAGATCAAAGGTCATGTTAATACCTTCAGTATTAATTAGGTTTACAATCCCAAAGCATACTTGCTCTGTACGTGTACCATCCTCTCTACCAGGATACCCACGATTTAAGTTTCTCGTTTCACTACCGGATAGTTTTTGACCTGATGCAGCGTGAATATATACATCAGGATCTGGCCATTGGTCTATAGGGTTTGTTGCTCTAGAACCATATTGAAACCAGCGTTCACCCCAAGGTGTTTTAATACTGAATTTTTGAGGTGAACCTTCTTGAGAGTCATTATGGGTAAAGGCACTTGCGTTCGAATGTGGAATGATGTATACCGTTCCAGATTCAGGCTTCATATTTTCTAAAAGTAATACTGCTGTAAGATACCCTGAAGGTTCATTTGGATGGGTTCCCCCTAATATCAACACACTCCCACCAGGTTTTTCACCTTTTAGAATATATATTTCAGTATCAGAAGATGTCCCCTTAATATTTGGGGAATATTCACTTAGCATTCTAACTTCAGTAACCCCAGGTCCTTTAATCATTGGATCTTTGTGGTACATTTGTGAAAAGCTTTTTCCTGCTAATGCTGTAATGATTAATGTTATTAATAAAAATACTATTGCTATACGTTGATGTTTTTTCATTGTTCCACCCCTTTATTTAATCATTAATACACGAAGTATAAGAGGGATAATTACTAAAGCATTATTGGCTTGCATTTTGATTTCTGTTTCCTCAAATAAATTCCATAGTACAAGGCCAAGGATATATACAATTATTAATCGATAAACTATTGTAATCATCTAAATTCCTCCCCTCTATAACACTAAAAATGTCTTTAAAACATTGGCAAAAACGATGGAAAGAAGACCAAAAACAACTGTTACAATGGCTGGCACTACACATTTTTTCAAAACAAGTTTATAGTCCTTTTCACCAACCACCTGCGCAGCAAATAAACCTGCTAAAGCTGTAGGAGGCATTAAATCTCCTGTACTTGCTATAAGAGATAAAGCTGATGCTGTAATAATTTGATCCCTTGCTAAAAGTGCCAATAAAAAGGGTACACCTAGTACGGAGGCAGAGCCATAGGAAGATACAGCACCAAATAATGGGATCGTGATAGCTATAGATATATAAAGTAGAATTGTTGGTAGACTGAGACCACTAACAACAATAAGTCCTCGAACCCCTGTAAGTGTCATGACCTGTATAAACATCCCAACTCCCATTAATATACCTAGAACGGGAAGAGCATCGCGAATGGCTTCTTTAGAAGATTTGAAATAGTTCACTTTTTCTCCAGTAAAGATACCAACTAAACTAGCTAATAAAAATATTAGTGGCATGCCTAAATTTGGTATAGCTTTAGGAAAGATTTTGCCGCCTATCATTAATACAATTACAACAAGAATAGGCAAGTATATAAGTATCCCTTTATTATCTTTTCTTTTAAAATTCATTTCCTGCATTAATTTGTCAAAGTCATTAGCTTTAACGTGTTTATAGCCTAGAAAAAGAACTGAAAAGATTGCTATAGGGATTGTCATAAAAAACAGCGGAAGGGTAAACCCTACATAAGGCATATCTACACCACCACCAATAATCATTACAGGAACATTGACTGGAGGTGCAATCATTCCCATCATACCGCCCATAGCAATGATAGCTGCAGCAGATGCTTTTGGTATCCCCATTAGTATCAATACAGGGGCTACAAGACTACCAGCAGTCAAAACTGCAGCTGTTGATGACCCAGTAATCATACCTGGGAACATAACAATAAACATTAATAGAATAAGAAGTATAGCAGGTTGCTTATGAAATTTTTTAATAATACCATTACTTATTGCTGTCAAGGCTCCTGATTCCTGTACAACTTTCATAAAAATCATTGCTGTAGCAATAATAAGAATAGCATCAATGTATCCAAAGGTACCTTCAACCAAATGTCTTATTGAGAGACCATTGCCAGATACCAATAGTCCCAATATAGAAGAAATTACTAAGGACAAACTTACTGGTAGCTTTAATTTAAAACAACCAATCATAAAGGCTGCAACCATAAGTATAAAAATTATTAATTCCACTGGAATTACCTCCATTTCTCATGAACAAAACTTATGTTTTTTTAAATTAGGTTTCCAGTAGTTAGCTGGAAACCTAAAAATATCAGAAACTGCTATTTAAATGTCTTTGTAAGAATACCAATGACCTCTCCAATAGTATCTACCTTAGCCATAGGAATTCCATTATTTACAGCAATATTGCTCATGAGACCGTCAGTATCTCCTGTTGCTACCGCAATAATGTAATCTGATTCCGGCAATACTGCGTTAATAAAACGATCTGACAAAGTACCCCGTCTACCTTCTCCACCAATATGAAGTGCAATAATAGTCATTCCATCCTCTTTTGCCTTAGCAATTACTTCTGTCACTCTTTTTAGTTCATCATCTGCATCAATGCCTGCAGCTCCTAACCCTTTAGAGCTTCCTCCAACAGCAACCATAAGTGTAGCTTGATTATTAAGCTGGCCAGCAGTTATTGTTGCATTACCCTCATAATCGATTCCGGTTTTATCCATAAGTGTTTTTGCAATATCAAAATCAGCACTCTGTCCTGCTGATGTAAGAAGCACTGGGGTTTCTGCCATAGCCTCAGTTATATCTTGTATTGAGATAGAATCTGTAGCTTCTTGAGGTTTTTCACTTCCACAGGCCAAAATATTAATACAAATAAGTACTACAAGCATTATCATTATTATTTTCTTCAACTTGATTATCTCCTTTGTGTAATTTTTAATATGCTCCTGCATGGGAATCACGTCTTCGATCTGCTACAGCATGGAATCCTTTTGTATCTCTATAAACTGCATTAGTAGAACCATAATAATCATGTTTGGACGCAACAATTTGTCCTCTTGCCCTTAATTCTTCAAGAATTTTTTCATCAATACTTGTTTCATCGTCTTTTGGTTCAATATATAAGTAGAATTCCTCACCATAGTATGCACCTGCTGGGTGATAAGAACATCTCTCAATATTGATAGCAGTGTTTACATCCATACCATGATCAATAACATTTATAATGTTTTGAAGCACTGTAAAGAATATAGTGTATCCACCTGGTGTTCCTAAAGACATCAATGGCTCACCTTCTGGTGTAAATACAAAGGTTGGACTCATGCTGCTTAATGGTCTCATACCTGGCTTAGGTGCATTAATGGAATCTAGATTTGAGAAATCAAAATCTGTTAATTCATTATTCATAATGATACCTGTTCCTGGGATTACCATTGCATTACCAAGATAATTATTTACTGTATTGGTATAGGAGACCATGTTGCCATCTTTATCAATAACAGATAGATGAGTGGTATCCACTGCTTCATAATCAGCAGGCATTCCTGCTGTTACTTCATTATCAGCTTTATTTAAATCAATTTTATCTGCTATTGATTTTGCGTAGGCTTTAGATGTAAGCCCCTTAAGTGGAACATCAACAAATAAAGTATCAGCCATATATTTAGCACGATCTGTATATAAATATTTTCCAATTTCTTGTAACAAGAAAAATTCATCTACTGAACGGTGACCCATAGCCTTTAAATCAAAGTTTTCTAAAATATTAAGTCCTTGAATAATATGGGTTCCTCCTGAGCTTGGTGGTGGTGAGGAAACAATCTTATAGCCTCGGTAGGTACCTGTGGAAGGCTCTATGATCGTCGCTTCATAATTTACCAAATCCTCCATGGTTAAAATACCACCTTGCTTTTGAATCTCATCTACCATCTTTTGAGCTAATTCACCTTTGTAGAAGATTTCAGAACCATGTTTGGCAATTTTTTGGTAGGTTTCGATTAAATCTGGATTATAGATAATATCTCCTTCTACATAAGGTAAGCCTAGATCATTAAGCAACAGTTCTTTAGAAGCTTCATAGTTTTGGATATAACCATAACATTCTGCAATAGCTGATTCAACTTTATTGGTTACATAAATACCTTGCTCTGCCTTAGCACAAACAATATCCATAATTTCTTGCATAGACATCGTTCCATAGGTGTTCAAGGCTAATTCTAAACCAGCAACATTACCTGGAACCCCAATAGCTAAGGGATGGTAATTGGCTTCATAATAATCAACCTCTCCATCTCCATTAGTGTCCAAAACATCTGTGTTAAGGAACATATCAGGTGTTGTAGCAGCTGGAGCTGTTTCTCTCATGTCTATAACAACATCTTCTCCAGACTTAGCATCATGAATTAACATGAAGCCCCCTCCAGCAATCCCTGTAGATTCAATCTCAAAGAACTGAATAGCAAAAGAAGTTGCAACAGCAGCATCAATTGCATTACCACCTGCTTTCAAAACCTCAAGTCCTACTTCAGTAGCTTCTACTCTTCCAGAGGATACAGCACCATTTTCTCCATTAGCGTGTAATGCAGTATTGTAGACTACCTTTTCAGTAGAGGGTACTTCCTCTTGTTGCTGAACCTCTACCTTTGTTTTGCTAGTACATCCACTAAGTACACTCACGATCAAAATTAGGATTAAACCTATGGTTAATCCCTTATGCTTTAACTTCATACAGTTTCACTCCTTTTCATATAAGATAAGTTAATCTTATAGCACTTATATTATATGAGTCAATTTATTCTCTTTTTTTCTCTTTTTCTATATTTTCTATCTTTTTTAATGCAACCTATGGTTTTTATAATTCCTTGATGCTATAATAAAATTTAAGTGATAAAAAACTCTTTAATCCATCCTATAATAAGAGATGTATATCTAATTAATATTGGAAAAGGAGAAGCTGCTTTGTACAATATCATTAATCTTCAAAAGGATATTATCAATAGTAAGCAGGTTATGAAAAAAACATTAGGTGCTATATTCATATTAATTCCTTTAATCTTATCGGGATGCAGTGTAACCGAAGGTGAGGGCTCTAATATTGACACCATTGATTCAACGCAGCCTATCATAACCTTTCCACTAGCTGTAACTTCTATAGGTCAAAGCATTGATTTAATAATTCTTCAAGGTGCTTTGGAGACTATGCAGCTGGATTATGCCTGCAATTCACAATTAACTGCTGAGGATATACATAATTACAATACACTTCTTGTTGCTGTAGGGTCTAGCAAAAAGGGAATGAATTTTGCAAATGTTACGCTAGATCAAGAATTAGAAAGAATTCATCAGTTAAATAAACATGTAAAAGATGAAACAACCATAATATTAATTCATATGGGTGGTGTTAACAGACGAGGGGTTGAATCTGATAAGCTTATACGTAATTCGTTTCCATTAGCTGACGGAATTATCGTAATTAAAGATGGGAATCATGATTGTTTTTTCTCTGATTATGCTAAGGAACATAATATTTGGTTTAATGAAATAGATACTATTAAAGATCTACAACCTCTTTTAGAAGCTTTAATTCAAAACTAAGACTTTTTTTACAACCTAAAGACCCTAGAACAGGGTCTTTTTTATAACCACTAGGAAATTATATATTTTGTAAAAATGTAGATAAATTTAAACGTAAGTTGCATCAATTCTTTCAATTCATGTTTTAAATAAAAGAATTGATTTAATTTCCGTTAGTGGTTTCAAAATAAGTAAGAAGAAAAATCCTCCTTATACCATGTTGTTTTACTATATTTATTAATCAAACTTTTTAATTTTATCCGAGTTATCCAGTTCTAAAGAACCGGTTATTCCTATTTGACAATTTTGTCGGTATTTTAGTGGAGATATACCATAGCGTTTTTTAAAAACACTACTAAAGCAATATACTGAGGGATACCCGAATCGTTCTGATATTTCATGAATAGGACGATTACTTTGGGCAAGCTCAGTTTCAATATGGCGAAAGCGATAAACAGATAGAAACTCCTTAGTAGATAATTTAAAGGTTTTTTTAAAGCATTTATATAAATATGCCTGAGATAGCCCTAAATGAGAGCATAGATCTTCTACTTTTATATTTTTATTCATATGGCTATCTATATACTTCATACAGTTCCGTATAATAACACCTTCCCATGCACTGTATTCTGTCAAGTCAGTATTTTTTTTGTGACTGTCCACTGGGTTTTGCTGCATAGCCAGTAGTAGATGTAATAAAACTAACTTTGCAGAAAAATTACAACCTGGGCGGTTTTGTTGGATATTTTTATAGGAGGATTCAATCATAGGGAAGACATGATCACTAACTAGTTTTGGATATATAGCAAGTCCATCGCACCTGAAAAGCTGGGCAAATTCACTGCGCTTTCTGTCGGGTATTACATCAAAATAAAGATAATAATATTTAACAGAAACTTTGTCCAAAAAGTGAGTATTATACATAATGTATGGAGAAAGTAGAAGCACATCCCCTTTGGTTAGAAAATATTCTGTTTCCTGATATTGAATGATGCACTTTCCTTCTGTAAATACGATAGCCTTAAAGCTAGTAGAGATTTCGTTAGAAATAGTATCTTTTGTACATTTCTCCAAAACCCCAAATTGTAACAGGCTATAATCAAACTCTTCCAATTTTTTAGTCAATGAGTCCTTATACATAGATTTGCTACCATAGACTGTTTTCAACTTTTCAGCCCCTTATACTTATTTAAATTCTGTAGTACTGACTAACCAGAGATATATTTATAATTATTCTATCATATGTTGGGAAACTTAGTTATGATTTATTTAAAAATAGTATTAAAATAAACATTGTTAAAAATTTATTTTAATAATAAAATTGAATTGTTCTTTCGTAAACAAATTGACTAATCAAACTACAAGGAGGAAAAAAAATGAAATCACGTATTGCATTATTGTTGGCTCTTATTATGGTAATGTCTGTTTTTACAGGTTGCACGACCAATTCTACACAGCCAGGAACTACAACGCCTGAGGATTATGATAATACAGAATCTGCTGATATAGTTATTATTGGTGCTGGTGCAGCTGGTCTTTCTGCTGCTAATGAAGCTATTGAAAATGGAGCAGAAAGTGTTATTATTTTAGAAATGACTAATAAAACTGGAGGCGCTTTAAACTTTACAAGTGGTTCTATGTCTGCTGCTCAGACAATTATTCAAGAGGAAGATGGTATTGAAGATACTCTAGAATCATTTGTAGAAGATATTATAAAAACAGGTAGTGATTTTGATGGCAAGCCAAATCGTAAGCTAGTAGAATTATTTGCAGAGGAAGGTGTAGATACCTTCCAATGGTTATGGGACAATGGTCTTAAGGATTACGAATTTTTGACGGATAGAGAAGGTAAAAGAGCTGTATTTGCTCCTGAGCATCCTCTTTACTCCATTCCCCGTACCTACAAGCCCAAAGCAAAAGACCCTGTGAACTACAAGGCTGCAGCACATGAAATTTTAGATAAAGTAGTAAAGGATGCAAGCAAAATCCAAATTGTTTATAATACAAAAGGAACAGAACTTATTGCAAATGACAAAGGTCAGGTACTTTCTGTAATTGGTGAACACCTAGATACTGGCAAAGCAACAAGATATGATGCTAAAAAAGGTATTATAGTAGCTACAGGTGGTTACTCAGCAAACCATAAACTTATGGGTGAATTCACACTTTATGGTAGTTCATACCTAACAGGAAGTCCAGCTACTGCTGATGGAAATGCTCTACCTATGATGCAGAAAGTGGGTGCTGCAATCAACAACATGGATTATGTACCAACTTTCCCAATGGGTCTTGAAAGTGCAGATAATCCAGGTACAGGTATAATTGCTTCTACTTATACATGGAAAACTGGTGGTATATGTATAAATAAAGAAGGTAATCGTTTCATGGATGAAACAGAACCGAACAACTCTATCCGTGAAGTTGCACTAGAAGAACAGACAGATGCAATTCAATATGATATTTTTACAGATAAAATCCTAGAGGACCTAACTGCTAACAATGCAGCAGGTATGTACAATTACAGATTTGGTGAAGGTACCCCTGGAGAGAGAACTGTTGTAACAGCTTCAAGCTTAGATGAGCTTGCTGAAAAAATTGGTGTTCCAGAAGAAAATTTAAAGAAAACTGTAGAAGACTATAACCAAGCTGTAGGTTCAAAAGGTGAAGATGAATTTGGACGTAAATACGATGATACAGTTACTCCCTTCAACCTTGGTGCAAACAAAATTGAAGGGGATAAATATTATGCAGTTCCTCTACGTGCCCTTTGTATTATTACACTTGGAGGTGTAACTGCAAACGAAAATATGCAGGTTCTTGATAATAATGGAACAGTAATCCCAGGGTTATATGCAGCTGGTGAAGTTGTAGGTGGTATATGGGGTAAATTTGTTTCTGGCGGTACAGGTGTAATGGGTCCAATTGTATTTGGACGTATTGCTGCACGGGCTGCAATGACAGGGGAATTGGCAACTGGTTACACTGTTGCTCCTTCTTCAGAAATACTTGATGCAAGTCTTTTCCAAAAAGATAAGGTGGAAACAGAAGGATTTGATATGTCAGTTGAACTTAAAGATGGGGAATATGAAGCTACAGTTGATGGACAAGAAGGTCCAATGACTGTAAAAGTAACAATTACAGATGGAAAAATAACTGATGTTACTATTGTTTCTGACAAGGAAACAGCTTCAATTGCTGCTCCTGCCTTAGAACAGATTCCAGCAAGGATTGTTGAAGCAAACTCTCCTGATGTTGACGGAATTACTGGTGCTACTTTAACTGTAAACCGTATTAAAAATGCAGTTATTGAGTGCCTTAATCAAGCAAAATAATTATTAATTTTATATTATTATAAAATCACTACTGACAGGGATTATATAGTTCAAGTCGGTAGTGACTTTTTATTATAAACATGGATTTGTTAAGAAACATAGTAGATTATGGGAAAAATAAAGGAAAATAGAATTTTTTGTAGAATAATTAGTAGATGTAGATAAAAAGATAAATTAAGGAGATGGAAAATAAAAATATGTCAAAAGCAGAAAAAAAATTTCTCAATATTAATGAATTATTAAATTTTAGTTTTATCAATAGTATAACCTTGAAAATGATAATTGTTATAACTTTTGCATTTCAGATCAGTACTCCCATTGCAAGATTCATCAATAGTTACATAAATAAGCTAGGAATTGTAACGGAACATATAGGTATTTATATTAACACAGTAATTAATATAATAATTATCAATTTTATTATAGTGTTTTTTATGAAATATATGGTAATAACCCCTCTAAAAAATCATATAAAAAAACTGTATGAAATTAGTTCAGGGAATATAAAAGAAAATGTTGAAGTAAAAGGTAAGGGTGAATTTGCACAACTTGCTATAGCAACCAATAGAACCATTAATAAATTGAATGATCTTATTCAAAGCATTCAGAAGAGTGCAGAAAAAACAGATGATACTACATCTGAGCTAACAGTAAATTTAAATAATATGAAAACCAGTGCCTATGAAGTTGCAAAAGCAGTTGAAGAAATCGCCATGGGGGCTTCAGAACAGGCGAGAAATATAGAAGAAGGTTCGTCAAAGGCTTCACAATTAGGAGACGCCATTGAAGATGATATTGACTGTATGAGGAACTTAAATAAAACAACACAAAAAGTAAGTCAATTGGTAAAGGAAGGTCTAAAGGAAATGCAAGACTTATCAAGAATTTCCTATGAGAGTAGCGAAGCTACAAAGAATGTTCAAGATGTAATAATTAAGACAAACGAAAGTGCTAATAAAATAGGAGAAGCCAGCAATGTGATTGCTTCAATAGCAGAACAAACCAATTTATTGGCTTTAAATGCAGCGATAGAGGCGGCACGGGCTGGAGAGGCTGGTAGAGGATTTGCTGTTGTAGCAGAGGAAATCAGAAAGTTAGCGGAACAGTCTGCTGATTCTACTAGAGCAATTGACGAAGTTGTAAATGAACTACAGATGAATTCAAAGGCTGTGGTTGATTCTATGGAAAAAGTTTCTTGTATTTCAAAAGAACAGGAAGAAAGTGTAGTAAACAGTAAAGAAAAATATATATTAATTGATACAGCCATAAAGGAAGCAGAAAAAGCAACACAAAGCTTAAACGTTTCATCAGAAAAAATGGAAGTAATGAAAAATGAAATACTAGATACCCTAAAGAATTTATCTGCAATTGCAGAAGAAAATTCTGCCTCTACGGAAGAGGTTGCAGCTTCTATACAAGAGCAGACTGCTGCTATAGAAAAAATTACAAGTATTAGTAAAAAAGCATCACAATCAGCAGATTATTTAACTTCTGTGGTGGAACAAATTAATATTTAGTTAACTTATTGAACTATACTAAAAATTTTGAAAGCCTAGTGGGTACTTAGGGGAATAAGCCTTACCAATACCCATGAGGCTTTTTATTATGGATAACCTATAGGGTACTAACTTTGTTATGATTACAAAGGAAAACACCCTTTTATACAATTTAAAATTTGGCAGAAAAAAGAAGGTAAATGTAAAATTTTGTAGAATATATTATATTGATATATATAGAATACAGGAGGAGAGTACATGAAATCATTAAAAGGAACAAAAACTGCTGAAAACTTAATGAAAGCATTTGCAGGGGAATCCCAGGCTAGAAATAGGTATACGTATTATGCGGCTATAGCAAAGAAAGAGGGTTATGTGCAAATACATAATTTATTTATTGAAACAGCCGATAATGAAAAGGAACATGCAAAGAGATTTTTAAAATTTTTTGATGAAAGCATGAAGGGTGAAATGGTAGAAATAACTGCCTCATTCCCAGTAGGTTTAGGAGATACAAAGGCTAACCTGTTGGCAGCAGCTGAAGGTGAAAATGAAGAGTGGGATGAATTGTATCCAGCATTTGCTGATGTAGCAGATGAAGAAGGTTTTCCAGAGATCGCTACAGTTTTTAGAAAAATCGCTGAAGTAGAGAAGCATCATGAAAAAAGATATAGAAAACTGCTAGAAAATATAGAAAACAATAGTGTGTTTGCAAAAGAGTCAGTTGTGGAATGGAAATGCAACAATTGTGGATATATCCATAAAGGAGAAAAGGCTGTTGAGTTATGTCCTGCATGTGCTCATCCACAAGGTCATTTTGAAGTGTTTGTTGAATCCTATTAAGGTATAAACTATAATAGAAATTACTAAAGGTTTATTGAGGATTTGTAGCAAGAAGACATACAAATATGAATAAAGATTAGTCAGAGTCCCATAAATATTTCCAAGAGAGTTTTTGTGAATATTTATGGGATTCTTTATATACTGCAGCATCTTTTGTCCTTAAGGTTTTTAAACTGTTCTATTCAAAGGAATCGTCTCAGAATTTAAAAGTTCAAACTAAATATAAAATTCAGTAGAGTCATGAAAAATGGAGGTTTTACTGGATTTATTGTATAATTAGTTAAAAAGCAATTAAGGTTCAATACATCAAAAACAGATGGCAATGATACCCTATGAAATCAAATGAAGAATTGTAGATAAATGTTGGGGGAGAATATTTAAATATGAGTGGAGACAAGATGATTGTTAAAACAAGAAAAATTAACAAAGCAACAATTTTTTTTATATTGATGATTAATTTAGTACTGTTTTTATATTTTCAAAACAATATGATTACTACTAGAGAAATTACTATACAATCCTATAAGTTACCTCAAGTTTTTGAGAATTATAAGATTGTTCATCTAACAGATTTACATGGTAAATCCTTTGGCAAGGAACAGAAAACTTTAGTAAAAAAAATCAAAAAAGCACAACCAGACTTAATTGTATTTACTGGTGATTTAGTAGATAGTAGACGTTATAATGAAGAACACAGTATTAAATTAATAAAGGAAATTACAGAAATTGCTCCCGTATATTATGTAACTGGTAATCATGAATGGCGATCAGGAAGATTTGAGACGTTAGAAAAAACTTTAGTAAATAGTGGTGTTAAAGTTCTTCGCAATACATCTGACAAAATTGAAAAACAGCAGGATGAAATTTATATTATAGGTATAGATGACCCAGTATCATATTACACAATTAACACAGAGAAAAATACTGTAGAGAATGCACTGGATATATCTACAAAAGGCATACCTAGTGATGGTAGCTTTAAAATATTATTAGCCCATAGACCAGAATTATTTGATCTATACAGCCAATATAATATTGATTTAGTTTTTTCCGGCCATGCCCATGGAGGTCAAATAAGACTGCCCTTTATAGGAGGGTTAGTAGCCCCCCATCAAGGGTTTCTTCCCAAATATACATCTGGGAAGTACATGGAGGGTAACTCTATTATGATAGTAAATAGAGGGCTGGGGAACAGCATTTTTCCTCAAAGGCTTTTTAATAGACCAGAAATTATAGTGGTTCGGTTAATTAATTAAGAGCCTAATAACCAACATTAATATAGGTTCTAAGAATACTTTTGGAAGAGATTCTGTTGGTATCGATAAGTATGTAATTTAAACAATATTTTTTATTTTGTATTGACAATTCTAATTAAGTATAATATTATTTAATTAATGAAACACTTAATTAAATACAAAGGAGTAAGTGATGAAGCAAATCGTACAGATATTTAAGGCACTAGGGGATGAAACAAGATTAAAAATATTAATTATACTTTTTAGAAGAAAAATATGTGCTAAGGGAATTGCAAAACATTTAGATATTTCTGAAGCAGCAGTATCCCAGCATATAAAGGTACTTAAAGAAGCAGGGATTATTGTTGGGGAGAAAGTAGGATATTTTGTTCATTACGATTTACAAGAAGTAGCACTTCAAGAAATAGTGGAATTTATTGAACAAATGAATAATGAGCACACAATAAATAGTTGTAAGCTAGGTATACATATGCCAAATGAATGTAAAGCATCATGTAAAGCAAATAAAAACAAATGTTGTCACAGAAACAAGTAAAACTCGAAAGGAGAAAGAATATGAAAGTATGTATTCCAGTTCAAGAAAATGAGGGTTTAGACAGTATTATCTATAATCATTTTGGTTCAGCTCCATTCTTCCTCATCTATGATTTAGACAGGGAAGAAATAAAAACCATCGAAAATAAAGATTTACATCATGCCCATGGAATGTGTCAACCCCTTAAGGCTTTGGGTGGAGAAACAGTTGATGCTATTTTAGTTGGTGGAATTGGTGGAGGGGCATTAATGAAGCTAAACAATCAAGGTATAAAAGTATATAAGGCTATTAATGGAACTGTATTGCAGAATATTGTTATGCTGAAAGATAATAAACTAATTGAATTCTCTATGAATAATAGTTGTAATCATCATGATTGTAATCATTAGTAATTGAGGAAGTCAAAAGGCATCTATCGCAAGGTAGATGCCTTTTAAAATGCAGAGAATAATTTTAAGGGGGTTAGAGTTATGGGTAGTTATGTAATGTATTTAGTAGTTATCTTACTTTTAATTATTTCTTATGTCCAAGATAAGAAAAAGACAACAATGGCTCTAAAAAAGGCTTGGAAATCATTTGTAAATATTTTACCACAATTTTTAGGAGTAATCATGGTGGTAGGCATCTTACTTGCAACATTTAATGCTGAATTAATATCAAAAATAATAGGCAGTGAATCAGGATGGCAAGGTGTGATTTTTTCTGCTGTTGTTGGTTCCATTACATTAATCCCTGGATTTGTAGCGTTTCCTACAGCAGCCATGTTATTAAATAATGGAGCAGGATATATGCAGATAGGTGCATTTATATCTGCATTGATGATGGTAGGTGTTGTTACAGCACCTGTGGAAATCAAGTATTTTGGTAAGCGACTTGCCATTATGAGAAACTTGTTAGCATTTCTATTTGCATTTGTCGTGGCATATATAATCGGAAAGGTGGTTGGTGGAATATGACTTTATTAAAAAAATATAGATTTTTTCTTATTACTGTTCTAACTATGGTTATTATATTTTATATCAATAAAGAGATGGGAAGAAAAGCAATCAGTGTTACAAGTTACAGTTTTAAAGAAATGATTTTAGTTATACCACCAGTTTTTATACTTTTGGGACTGCTAGATGTGTGGGTGTCAAAGGAAACAATCATGAAATATATGGGGGAAAAATCAGGAATCAAAGGAATTCTGTTAGCCATTTTATTAGGTTCAGCAGCAGCAGGACCATTATATGGTGCATTTCCTATTGCGGCTGTGTTTATGAAAAAAGGAGTTAAGTTTAGAAATGTATTAATTTTTATTGGAGCATGGTCTACTACAAAAATCCCTATGTTTTTATTTGAACTTTCGGCCTTAGGAGCAAAGTTTGCTGTTACAAGACTATTTATAAACATACCTGGAATTATTATAATTGCACATATTCTATCTTCTTTAATTGATGAGGTAGAAATTAAAAAGATATATGAAAATGCTGAATCGATGCAATAGTAAAATTTCATAAAAACCTAGTGGATATTGCAGGGAGAAGTATTGTAGAGACCCACTAGGTTTTTTATTGTTAGGACAGTCTGAGACCTCCTCTAAATCGTCTTCTCCAACTGCCCTCTAGACTATGGATTGAAACTCCTACTATTGGTCTAGTATGAAGAAACTCTTTATTATTGATCATGATACCAATATGGGTTATGATGTTACGATTAATTGCAAAATAGATTAAGTCTAAAGGTTGTAACTCGTTAATACCGATGGATATCCCCTCGAGGCTTTTAATTCCTTTTATAAGTCTTTCAGGGTCTGTTTTGTACCAATCTTTTGTTACAGTAGTCCCATCATTATGGGGAATGTGGATTTCAAACTCTTTAAGAAAAAGGATAACAAGCCCTAGGCAATCTACCCCCTCTTCTAGTGAGCGGCCATTATGAAGAAAAGGCAAATCTATATACTTATGAATCAATTGTTGAATTTTATATTCATAATCATTTTCAAGCACTTTCCACCACCTCCTAAGTATGAAAGTATCTTTTTCCATAGAATAACTCTTTGTATTATTGTATGGAAAAAGATAGAAGTAGTGATTTTCTAAGGAGGATATTATTCTATTAAATAAGTTATAGAAATATTGTTACATGAGGATATTTAATATAACAATATTAAATAGTAGAAAAGGAACTAAGAAAACTTTACGGGGGATATATTATGAGAAATTAACGATTAGAATAGGCTATGGCAGCAGTTCCACAAGTTCAAAATAAAATACAATAAGAAAAGAGTTCATTCTTTTTCTTATTGTATAGAAATCCTCGCTAATAGTTTTTAAGCAAGAATACAATAATATTTAATAAATATAAAACTTTGTTTTTAAGTAAGTAATGGTTTTGTAGCTATAGAATAGTTAATAAATTAACAAAATCAAGCGTTGTAATTAATCCATTATTTGATTAATTCCTCATTCTTAAGAACATATTCCTTGATGGCCTCTGTTGTTACATCTATTAGACCTATATTTCTAACGGCTGCTATTTTTTCTAATGATTGTTTTAAACCTTCTTCTATCTTAAAACCTAATGGAACGGGTTTTAGCATTTTCAATACAGATTCAAACTCTGATTTTGATATGCTTTCTAAAATAATTCGGCCCTTTGATCCCTTTACATCCTCATAGGTCCATCCATTTTCATAATATCTTGATTGCATATCATTGAAGTCCCTAGAGTCTGTCCAAATATCGCCGGTCTCTTTACTTTCTAAAATAAAATAGATCATTTTCTTCTTAGGACTTACTTGGGTATTTTTTTGACTCAAGAAACCAGATTCTTTTTTCATGATGTTATTTTCCCCTCCCCTTATAAATTTTTAGCGATTATTTATCCCCTTCCACTAACCTCCTTATTGAGATCAGTAGATTGAAAAAATTATAGTATATATCAATACTTATATATATTATACCTTGTTATACGAGAAATTGCTACATATTTAGATAATTAATTAACAATATCCAAGGGTCTAGGGGATTGTAGATATTGATGTCCTATACTAAGGGTAGTCTATATAATGAAAGGTTAATTGATAAAAAGTTTATATGTACTAAAGTTATATCATTATAAAATCAGTGGATTTAAAGGGAGGAAAAATAAATATATTTATACTAGTTTAGAAAAAATTAAAATATTTAGTTTGATTTTTAGATTTATTCTAATGTTTTTATTATTTAGGTACTGTATAATTATTTACAATAATTAAATTAATATTTAACAAGATAAAATTTTCAAAAATATTTAGGGGGTGTAGTTTATGAAGTACTATGAAATCGAATTGGTTCAAGCTGCTAAAACACTGGTGGAAGACATGTTCAAAGCAAAAAAAGGTGAGACCTTTATCATTACAGCTGATACTGAAACCGATGAAAGAGTGGTTAATGCTACAGCACAGGCTGTATTCACTGCCGGTGCTAAACCAATGATTATTTGGGTAGCAGCGCCATCGGGAGTCGGTAAAGCCGCTGATCCTGATTTGCCAGTTGATGCATTATCTGGAGCTTTAAAGCATACAGATGCATGGATAGAGTTTAATAACAAATGGCTACTTTATTCAACACCATTTGAAAGAGCAGTGGAAGAGAATAAGAAATTAAGATACATGAACCTAGTGGGTATGAATCCTGATATGATGATTAGATTAATCGGTAAGATAGACACAGAATTATTAAAAACATTTATGATTAAGGTTAAGGATATGACAAAAGCTGCAAAGAAAGTTAAGATAACAACTCCTGCCGGTACAGATCTTGAATTTGAAAATAATCCTAGCCACCCATTTAGCTGTGATTATGGAAAGGCAGATGAACCGGGTATCCATTATCTTTCAGGGCAGATAGGATGGTGTCCAGAATTTGATACAATAAACGGCAAGTTAGTTTTCGATGGTTCTCTTGAACCACCCCTTAGAATGCTTAAAGAATCTGTAGTCCTACATATAGAAAAGGGAAGAGTTGTAGATATCGAGGGGGGCAAGGAGGCTTTAGACTTTAAAAATTGGTTGGAAGCCTTTAATGATCCAAATATGTTAAGGCTAGCCCATATTTGCTATGGATTTAATCCTGGCGCAAAGCTTACTGGTGATATTGTTGAAGATGAAAGAATATGGGGATGTACAGAGTGGGGTCTTGGTTATCAAAGTCAAGAGGATGCTCCACCAGATGGCATTCCAGCCGTATCCCATTGCGATGGCATATGCCTAAATACCTCTATATGGTTGGATGGAGTACAGCTATTGGACAAGGGAATTGTAGTACATGAAGAGGTAAAGGATTTAGCAGATAAGTTAATTAAATAATATTCAATTACAAAACACCCCATCTATAAAAAAGATTTTTTATAGATGGGGTGTTTTTATCATTGTCGTAATCATTAGTAACTGCCCTATAAACCTTTAGCATAGTTTTCAAGAGAATATTTAACTCCCTCCCAATTTGTTTCTTCATTGGTTCCTAGGATAAGTCTTATTCTTTTATTATTGTTTATAAGATTTTGGATTGTTTTTAAAATATTGGACCAAATTTTGTAGAATTAAAAAATCTCTGCAAAACAGGGTTGTTTGCTGGGGATATAGAATTAAATAAAAAGTACTTAAACAAATTAAATAATACAATTGGGAGGGAAACCACCATGCCAGTAAAGGTTAGAAATGTTTTGGATTTAGATATATTTCAAGAGGTCAACATAATTGCTGGAGAGCAAGGTTTAAATAAAGAAATTCACAGAGTAAGTTTTGTAGATTGTCCCATAAGTAGTGATGTTATCGATAAAGGCATAATGAGGAAAGGAGATTTTTATTTATCAAGTCTATTTGCTGCAAAGGATAGCATAGATTCTATGTTACAGCTAATTAATATTTTAAGCCAATCAAAATCAAGTGGCATTTGTATAATTAACGAATATATTGATAGCGTTCCAGAGGAAGTTATAAACCTTGCTAATAAAAACTCTTTACCAATATTTCTTGCAGATAAAAATATTTCTTATGCAGATATTATTAAAAGCATTATGGAGTTGATAGTAAAAAGCAAAGAGGACACCATTAATGAAATGAAGATTAAAAGCATTTTAAAATTAGATCAGGATGAAAAAATTCTTCAAGCTGCCTATGACTTAAACAATAATTTTATGGAAAATATTATTGCTTTCTATTTAATAGCTGAAAATGATAATGGAAATTTCAATTATATTTGTGAAAATATAAATTCCAGGGACCCTTGGCTAGCACTAAAATATGACAATGGGATTTTAGTAATATTAAGTTCCCATCAATCAAATGATATGAAAAATCTAAAAAATTTTTTTCAAAGTTTAGTTGAAACAACCTGTAAAGATTACACATTGGGAATAAGTAATGAATATGGGGAACTTAAAGATTTAAAAAAAGCGGTACTAGAGGCCATATTTTCTTGTGATTTTTCAAATATACTGGGGAAAAAGACGGTGGAGTATAATGAACTTGGTGTATACAGCTTACTTATGTCTATAAAACATAAAATAGAATTAAAGGAATTTTATAATAAAACCATACTTCCATTGAAGCAATATGATGGGAAGTATAAAATGGATCTTTTCCACACAGCAATCCACTTTATAGATAATGATGGAGATTATAAAAAAACTGCCAACAGTTTGTTTCAGCATGAAAATACAATAAGGTATAGAATAACTAGAATGAAACAAATACTTCATATGGAAGATAAGAATATAGAGTTCTATATGCAACTATCTATTGGTGTAAAAATTCATAAGCTTATCAATTACTTTGAGAAAACCCTTTGAGTGTAAAAGACACCTTTAATCCATATAATTTGTAAAGTAAATAGTTTTTAAATAATATACTCCAATACAAGGGCTTTTGCTCATTATTAATAATAAATATTTTAACCACAAACATTTACAAATAGTAAATATTATAGTATCTTATGGAAGAGGTTAAGAAATTTTCTTAGGAGATTAACCTTTTCTTTATCAATCTAAGAAAGGTGTTACACTTTGCAAATCCTGTATAGGATGATTATGATAAATTCCTTCATAAATATAAAATATTGAAGGTGGCTTAATAGTAGAAGGAGGCAGTAATAAATGAAGAACTTAGATAATAGATTCTTAACAAGATTTTACTACGTTATTATAGATGATGAAACTGACGAAGAGGGGGTTATAGTTTCTAGTCATAACAACCCTGAAGAAGCAAAAAAATTGATTTTCTATTTTCAAGCAAAGGTGTATAACGATATTTGTGACAATATTCATTTAGATAAAGAAGATGTTTCCAACCTTTTAACACAATATTATGGTTTTAGAAGAGAAAGACTCTTTGATGCAAATCAAAGGATTGAAACCATTGAATTGATTAGTGTTTGGGATGAGATGATAGACAGTTTTGATAAGATTTTTACTGAGGCTAAATATCAAAATATTGATGTTGAAGATGAATTACTGGAGATTATAGAGGAACATGACAACTTCTTTATTTTCATCAATGCTGCTACTAACCTACCAAATTGGGTAGAGGACATTTACATAGAACCCCTCACCATGAAGGTTACCCACAATGGCGTATTGATACAGGGATTAGAGCTTCTATCTGATGAAGAGGCTGATCGAATCCAAGAATTTTATCCTAAAGCCAAATTTTTTGATGCAAATACCCTTTTCTTTAATTTCAAGGATTTTCCGCCAGAAAAATATACCTTTGGATGGAATGGAAGACATATTACAATCCAAGAGGTGCAGGAATACCCTGATAAACCAACAGAAATAATAAGACAAATGAATATTGGATACTATCTCAATACAATGGATATGAGATTGCCAATAAAAACATTAAAGGATTTACAGATGTTGAAGAAAAAAATGAGGTTACTATAGTTTTTAAGGAAAGAAAGGATAAGAAATAAGATAGACATCAATCCAAAGAAGGGAGCAGAAGGAATGGAGGAAAAAGAGTTAAAAGCTTATGAGGTGTTGGAACAATTAAACATCCCCTATAAAAAATATACCCATCCCCCTGTAGCAACGATTGCTGCAATAGAAGAACTAGATGAAAAGATGGAAGTAATGCATTTTAAAAATTTGTTTCTGAGGAATTCTAAGGGGGATAAGCATTACTTAGTATTGGTGGATAGTACAAAGAAAGCCAACACCAAGTTGATTGCTAGAGAAATTGGCAGCACCAGACTAAGTTTTGCATCCGATGAGAGGTTAGAAAAACATTTAGGCTTACAGCCAGGAGCTGTATCTCCTATGGGGTTAATCTATGACAAAAACAAAGAGGTGGAAGTGTTAATCGATAAGGATTTAACCTTCCAAGAAAAGGTGACCCTCCACCCTAATGTCAATACCGCCAGTGTTACCATAACCTATGGAGATCTTTTAAGGTTTTTGGATTGGTGCGGCAACAAAAGACAGTTTGTAGAAATACCATAATATATATAAGTAGAAATTGGTTGATACTTTTACGTTGACTGATTTCTATTTTTTTACAAAATTCCACCCTAATAAAGGGTTTTAAAGGGTCTATCTAGAAAAATAATAGGGTTAAGAAATAAGCCATAACCAATTGTTAAGACATAGTTCCATCGAGTGGAAAGGAGGCAGTTATGAAGGAGTCAGACAATCATGAAGTAAAGATAGAGGAAAAACAAGATCGGATTTTTTCAGTTTTAACAGGTATAACAGCGGTGGCGGGAGTTGCAGTAGTTTTTTTGTTTTTTTATAGAGCCTTTGGCCATGTTCTTGTAGGGGCATTAACCATAGCCTATATAACAGGATTTTTTATGAAGCCCCTTATTACTATTATAAGGGAAAGTAAAGATAGACTTATATCCCTTCAGGAAAAGTTGTTTTTAGGATTAAGAGCCCTCTTAATTCTTATAGGTATTCAGTCAGCCTATATGATTTTTGCATCTCCTGAATACAATTTATATTGGAATTACTGGATTTTTGTAGGGATTTTGTTATTGTTAGCATGGATAACAGGAAGAGAAAATAAAAAAAGAAAGACGGATTCAGAGGAGGAAGTAGAGGAAGAAGAGTTAAGGGGATTTAAAAAGCTTAAAAAATTTAAAAGGGTAGGGGGGTTCCTATTATCTGCAATTGTAGCCCTATCTAATTTCTATTCCCTGTATACTCCTAAAAAAATTATAGCCCTAGAGGACTTAGCTCTTCCCAACTACATTTCTATGGAGGAAAGGGATGAGGTAGAAGCAACCTATGGTAGTACAGCCTATCTATTTCAACATCGGGAAACCATAACTATTGATGATGAAGAAACCCTACAGAAATTGATAGACAGCTTGGAAGGGAAAACATTGGAAAATATTCGCTACATAGAAGAACTAAATTATATGAAAATGAAGGGGATTGAAAGCCCCTATTATAGAGGTTATACCCATTATGAAGGAGCCGGTTCTTTGAAACAAGCCTGTAATGGTGAAAAGACCAGTTATATTTATGGTTTAGAGATTTATCCCAACGGTAGAGTTTACTTGATAATGTATACAGGGGGGCGACGACGGTGGACAGAGAACTTTCAAGTAGAGTTGGATTATAAAATAATAGAAACCCTATTACAGGAGGCAATTACTTTGAAATAGGGCTTTAAAGCAAACTACAAGAATCTAGTATAATTTATCAATAATTTCTCTCCAACATAGAAAAGATAGCTCTAACCCCCTGCCACCAGTTGGGATCTTCGGCATATCGCCTATTCAACCAATAAAAGGGGTCTACATGGGGAGGTAAATCTCCCAAGCTGTTATAAATCGTCCTAGCTGTAATAGCGGCTGTCTCCTCTAAAGTAGTATTATAGGCTTGCCAGCTGCCAAAGACATTAAAGGGATTATTGATCATAACATCACTATTTGGATGATCCTTTGGGATGAAGGCCTGTTCATGTCCAGCAATGGCAAATAATAAAAGAGGATTCAAATCAAAGGCTTTAGCAGTAGATACAATATAAGTAAAATAAGGCTCATCCATCAATAGAGAATTTCTTTTCTTTAAATATCCCTTTAGATTTCCTTCATCAATATCACGATAGAAAAAATAATGGGGAAAATTTCTATTAGGATTTTGAAAACGGAGGGTGACATAAGATGGCAATGGGAGGACTTCTTCCTCAAAGGAGACAATGGGGTTTATACTATTGTTTATAGTAGTAGATGGACTATTGATTAAGGGAAAAGCCAGCATTAATATAATGAAGGAACTTAAAACCCAAGGGATAGCCTTAGGATTAGGTGCAACAGCCTCCTCCTCTTGATTTTTACCATAATAGCTTTCTAATACATCTTCATGCAATGGCTCATCCATATGTTGATTAACCCACTTTGTTAAGCTAGTGAAAAAATGTTGGGAGGGTTCATGACTAGAGATAAGGGCTTCAAATACTTCATCGGCAAAAAGGTCTTGTTTTTTATTAAGGAGAATTTCCTCCACAAAATGATGGGTAATAGAATCATGAACAGGAAGCTCCAGATGTGACAAATCTCTTTTCACAACATAACTAATGGAATTCCATAGTATAGCCTCCCTTTTTTCTTCCTCCAAAGCTTCGTACTTCTGATAAATATAAATTTTAAAGTTTTCAATATCTGTTTGAGATATTATTTTTTTGTTTTTTAAGGTGTTTAAAACGTCCATACTTTTAAAACCCCTCTATCAATAAGGTTTAATATGTATATAATAGCATATATTGTAAAATAACAAAAGGAAAACTAACCTATAGAAGGCTAAAGGCTGGTTAAATTTAAGGATAAAAAACCTGAAGAATTATTGAATAATAGATTGTTAAGGGGTATGATGGAAATAGGGGAGAGATGAAAGAAAGATAAAGCTTTTACTCGGCAGGGGCTCCTATATAAAGGCTAAGGTGATAACGATGAAGAGGATTCCTATTATGAATATTGAAATAGATAAAAAAAGGGTTTTTAAAGCCATACAGCTCCAGGAGGATAGTCCTGCTTATAAGGAGACTAATAAATTATACGATCTTTTAGAAAAACAAATAAAGCATGTTGTTTCTCCTGAAATTATTTATCACCTAGATCATAAGCTAGACGTAAAAGTAGGAAAAAGCTACGAAGACAGCCAAAGGTCGTTGTATGTGGTGGTCACCCTAGGAGGAAAAATAACAGAATCAATTGCTACTTATTTCAATGAAAACCAATATTTAAAGGCATATGTTATGAATGCTTTAGCCGATGGCATGCTTTTTTCCATGGTGGAAATAAGTCGTCAATATGTTTATGAATTTGCCAAAGAAAACCATATGAATCTTACAGAAAAACTGTCTCCAGGGGATAATATTCCTTTGGAACTTCAAAAACCTATCTTAGAAAAAATTGATCCAAAGGGTGACTTAGATATAAGGATTACAGAAGGGTATATGCTAGATCCTGAAAAATCTGGGGCTTGGATGTATGGTGTCTACATGGGACAATCATTAGATGAAAACAAGGAGCATGATTGTAGGGGCTGCCACAAGAAAAATTGTCTATGGAGAGAAGAAAATGATGAAGTTAATTGTTAAAAGCCAAGAGGGTTCAAAAACATTAGATATACATAAGGAAAAATCAATACTAAGCTTGTTGCAGGAAGCCAATATTTATTTATCAGCTCCCTGTGACGGCAGAGGCACCTGTGGAAAATGCAAGATAAAGGTTTTAAAAGGAAACCTAGGGATAACCTTAAAGGATCAAGTGCATTTTTCCCATGAAGAGTTAGATAGAGGTTATAGGCTTGCCTGTTCTGCCTATCCGGAGGGTGACATAGAAATAGCTATTGAAACAGTAGAAAAGGGGTTTGCTGTTGTTACAGAATTTCAAGGATATAATAACAGAATAAATCATGGTTTTGAAGTAATAGATATTGACCTAAGTGATGGGAATTGGCAGGATACCAAGAGTATGGTGGGAGCTATCCAAAGAAACCTAGGTAAAACCTATAAAGTATCCTATAAAGCTTTGAAGAGGTTATCAGTTATAACAAACCCTTATATTAGCACTTCAAGCCTCCATGAAAGGTCAAGCCTACAGCTACTGGTGAAGGATACAAACATAGTAGATGTATTTTATAAGGAAACCATTGGCCTTTATGGTGTAGCCATTGATATAGGGACTACCACCTTAGGCTTTCACTTGATTAACCTCCAGCAGGGAGAAATAATAAAAACCTATTCAATGCTGAACTCCCAAAGAATTTATGGAGCTGATGTCATAGCTAGAGTTCAAAGGGCTAACGCTGGAAAGCTAGAAGTCTTAAATCAACTTATTAAACAGGATATCATAACAGGAATAGAAAATCTTTTAAAGGATGCTGATATTGACAAAGGAAACATATACTCTATAGCAATAGCTGGGAACACCACCATGCTGCATCTTTTATTAAAGCTTTCCCCTGAGACATTGGGACAGTTTCCCTTTACTGCTGTTACTTTGGAACTAATATCCTTCAGTTTTAAAGAAATATTTGATAGTCCTCTCTTAGACTGCGGAGTTGTCCTTCTTCCGGGTTTAGATGCCTACATAGGTGCTGATATTGTAGCAGGAGTTCTTTATCATGAATTTTCTAAAACAGAAGAGATTAATATGTTGATTGATATAGGCACCAATGGAGAAATGGTCATAGGCAATAAACATAGTATGCTAGCTACTGCCACTGCTGCTGGACCAGCTTTTGAAGGTGGAAATATAACCTGTGGTACCGGATGTATTATGGGAGCCATCACTTCTATTACATACAATGGACAAACCTTCAACTATGAAACAATGGGAAATAAGAAACCAGTAGGAATTTGTGGTTCCGGTATTATAGACATCATGGCCGAGGGTCTTCGGTATGGGTGGATCGATAGTACCGGAAGATTATCGGAGGCTTTTTCAAATGGAGAAGTGGTTTTCTACCAAAATAGTGGGGGAGATAGGATAAATTTTACCCAAAAGGATATAAGAGAGGTGCAATTGGCTAAATCGGCTTTAAGGTCAGGGATAGAATGCCTCATAAAACAGTATGACGTTGACTATGATGCTATTAAGCGTATCTATTTAGCTGGTGGATTTGGAAGCAATATTAATATAGAGGCTGCCATGAAGATAGGACTGCTACCAAGGGAATTTAAGGATAAAATAAAATTTGTAGGCAACACTTCCCTTGGAGGGGCAGTAAAATATCTACTAGATAGAAACTGTGGAAAGGATTTAGAGGCTATTATGAAGGCAGCAAAGCCCATCAACCTTTCCACAGACCCCCAATTTAATCATCTATTTATGGAGAATATGCTGTTTCAATAGGATTTACTAGCACCTTTTTTGTAGATGGACATAATATATTATCGAAAATAGAGATGTACGAAGGAGGTGCAAAGGAACTATGGAAGCAGTGTCAAAAAAAATTTCAAACTATAATCTCGACATGATTATGTTTCCTAGTGAAGAGCTAGGACAGTTTGATGAATTTATGACCCAATATGGAGAGTTATCAGAACCCTATGTTTATAGAGAAATTGCAGAAGTAAAAAGTAAGGTATCCAAGGAAGTACTGCAGCAACACATTAAAAATCTGGATGCACTATATCAAATGGATGGCTTTGTAACCGACAGCCATAGACAACGAATCCACATAGTGAGGAGCATATTAACAGAAGATATTCCATCAGAGAATAATCTTCATTTATCAAAGGATGTAGAAGGACAATTTCTATATGGTAGTAGTCTTCTTCTTTGGTTTTTAACCCTATTGGCAATATGGAGAAGACCCTATGGCTGGGGGTACTAACCCTTCAATACCGATAAATAAGGGAAAGAACTTTTATAGTTCTTTCCCTTATAAAATTATGGGTTACTATAAAACTCTATAATTGTTATGATGAATTTTACTGCTTTTTCCATAAAACCAATAGGTATGTACTCATATTTTAAGTGGAGGTAATGAACTTGTGTACTCAAAACATCTTTAATAGTAATTTGCATAGGTCTATTATTAGGAAATTTTAGGATTCAAAGATTATCTTTTAACCTATAAATATACAATATTAACATAATATTAACATCAATCAACAAATATTAATACAAACTTTATAACTATAGCATTAAACTACTATAGAGAGGAGGAGAATTGTTTGATTTATATAGGAGTTTTAATTGCTATAGTTCTTTTGTTTCTAGGCTATTATGCAATGGTTAAAGTCGACAAGTTTATAGAAAACAATGTTGAGCATTCCAATGGAGATCTTTGTGATAAATACAAAGATTGTAGAGGAATGGAAGAAAAATTGATATTAATTTATGGGAATAATGAGATAACCAATTTAGTAAAAGATTATTGTGATTTACAGAAGTATAAATATGAATCGATAATAGATATCAATTCTATTAATTCAGAGGTTGAATATAGATGTTTATTTACACTATCCTATCATGATACAGATAATTTAATGGTTAGCTCTGTTGGATTTAAGGTATATTCTATACCCAGTGTGATTGCATTATGTAACAATCAGAATTATTTAAAAATCTATAAGGAATTTAACTTTGCCAAGACGTTGTTATATACTTATGAGACAGACAAACTTTTTAATGCTATAAAGGAGTTGGTGGAAGATGCAGTCAAAGATAAAATCAAGATTTAATTTGACTTATGCAAAGCTAAGTGCCATAGGTTTTATAATAATAATAATAATTGGTGCAATATTATTGTCTCTGCCGATTTCCTCTAAGAGTGGTGAGGTTACGCCCTTTATCAATGCACTATTTACTGCTACATCTGCAACTACGGTTACTGGCCTAGTTGTTTATGATACCTATAGTCATTTCTCTCCATTTGGACAGAGTGTTATATTGGTACTTATTCAAATTGGTGGGTTAGGGTTTATGATCATTGCAACAATGTTTCTATTGGTACTAAGGAAAAAAATAGGAATCAGAGAGAGGAGTTTTCTGAAGGAATCTGTTAATACCATTCATATAGGTGGTGTTGTACGTTTAGCAAAGCATATATTGGTTGGGACAATTCTTTTAGAAGGTATTGGTACAATAATACTTTCTATTAAGTTTAGTTCTGAAATGGGTGTTAAGGCAGGAATATTTAACGGGGTATTTCATTCGGTATCAGCATTTAATAATGCAGGTTTCGATTTGATGGGGAGATATGAGGCCTATTCATCTCTAACCAAGTACAGTAGTGATACAGTAGTCAATATTACCATCATGACCTTAATTGTGATTGGTGGTATAGGATTTGTAGTATGGGAAGATATATACAAAAACAAGCATAGGTTCCAAAAGTATCAGTTACACTCCAAGATTGTTCTGTTTACAACGGCTTTGTTGATAATTTGTTCTGCTATTGCATTTTATGTACTGGAAAGGAATAATCTTTTAGCAGATACTGGAGTAAAAGAAACCATTTTATCATCATTCTTTCAAGCCATAACACCTAGAACAGCTGGATTTAATACGATGGATACAGCAAGTCTATCAGAGGGATCAAAACTTTTAACCATGATTCTTATGATTATTGGTGGTAGTTCTGGTTCAACAGCTGGAGGAATTAAAACAACAACCTTTATCATTACTATTCTTTCTGTGATCTCTTTAGTGAGACATTCTAATGATTTGAATATATTTGGACGTAGATTAGAAGATAACATATTAAAACGGGCATACAGTATTATTACAATTTATATAACAGGTGCTTTTATAGGGATGTTATTCATTAGCCTAATTCAACCTGAGTTGGCACTGAGTGATATCGCATTTGAGGTTCTATCAGCAACAGGAACAGTCGGAATGTCTACAGGTATAACACGGCAATTGAATGTATTATCAAGATTTATTGTTATTATCCTTATGTTTTGCGGCAGAATAGGAAGTCTTGCAGTTGTGATGGCAGTTGCTGAAAATAAAAATAATGTAATTGTAAAAAATCCTTTAGAAAAAATTGTTATTGGTTAATGATATATAGAAAGGAAAGTGTAATATGATAGTAAGAAAGAAATCTATATTAATAATAGGGGTAGGTAGATTTGGTAGATATTTAGCCCTTAAATTTGTAGAATTAGGTAATGAAGTGATGGTTGTAGATCAACGGGAGGAAAGAATAAGTGACTTAATATCTATGGTAACAAGTGCTCAGATTGGTGACTGTACCAATGTGGAAGTGCTCCGCTCCCTTGGTGTTTCAAATTTTGATATTTGCTTTGTGTGTATGGGGGCTAACTTCCAATCTTCGATTGAAATAACCTATCAATTAAAGGAGTTAGGTGCAGGCTACGTTATTGCAAAGACAAATAGAGAAATCCATGAAAAGTTTCTTTTACGCAATGGTGCCGATGAAGTTGTTTACCCAGAGAAAGAAAGTGCAAATAAGGCAGCCGTAAGGCTTAGTGCTGATAATGTATTTGACTATATTGAACTAACACCTGAGTATTGTATTTTTGAAATTCCTCCTTTAGATTCATGGATTGGTAAAACCATTGCTCAAGTAGCTGTTAGGGTGAAATACAAAATTAATATACTTGCTACTAAGAATAATGAAAGGGTATTTCCCCTGCCAGGTGCAGACCATGTATTTAAAAAAGAAGAGCATTTAATTGTTGCAGGAAATAGGGCAGATATAATGCAGTTATTAAAAAAATTCTAGTTTAAATACTATGCTATAATAAATTTAGGGGGTGATCTTATTAACCAGAAAAAACAAATTCACATCATCTATATTATAAAACTTGTCTTGGTTATAACGATTTCCACCATATTATCCCTATTTTTAGGTAACTTTGGTATAGGTAAAGAAAGCATCATTATGGTGTTTTTGGTAGGTGCTTTAGTAGTGACGGTAATAACAAAAGGATATTTTTATGGCATATTTGCATCCATAATTAGTGTGCTTATATTCAACTACTTTTTTACAGAGCCTATTCATACATTCATAACCTATGACACTAATGATGTGATATTAATGGTATCATTTCTAGGCGTATCTTTGATATCAGGAACGATGACGAAAAGGTTTCAAAAACAACTACTCATTGCTCAACAAAATGAACATACAGCAATACTTCTGTATAAGATAACGAAAGGTTTTTTAAATATTACTGGACAAAAGAATATTATTATACAAGGTATTGATTATATTTATCAAAACACCCATTATAACAGTAGAGTATTACTTTTAGAAACTGGTGAAACTTATACTGATGAGCACAGGAAATTCATAACTGACAAAATGACAACAATGAAAATTCCAATTCGAGGCTTGACTAAGAAGCTTGGTGTGATGGAGATAGCCTACTCTAAAGAAAATTTTTCATTTGAGCATGAACTTCTTATTAAGACGGTGGTGACTCAAATGGGACTGTCACTTGATAGAGAATTTATTTACAATGAGCGGGAAAACATTCGTATAGCCATGGAGAGAGAGAAGATGCACAGTAATTTACTTAGGGCGATATCCCATGATCTTAGGACACCATTAACAGGCATTGTTGGCGCCAGTGGGGTTATACTTGAAAATTTAGATCAATTGGATAAATGTAATATTGAAAAACTTGTTTCTGGTATTAATGAAGAAGCTATTTGGTTAAATAGTCTTGTAGAAAACATTCTAAATATGACTCGGATTAGTGAGGGTAAGCTTATAATACAAAAGAATTATGAGGTAGTTGATGATGTTGTCTATGAGGCTATTAGGCACATCAATAATCTAGCGAAAACAAGAAATATAGTTGTATCTGTGCCTGATGAAATCGTCACACTCTTAATTGACGGAAAGCTAATTGTTCAAGTTCTCATTAATTTATTAGATAATGCTATAAAGCATACCGAAGATAATTGTAGTATATTTGTGCATGTTTACACAGAAGGTGATATGGTAATCTTTGAAGTGGCAGATAATGGAGATGGTATTGATGAGAGCATTAGAAATTCATTATTTAATAGCTTTGTAACCATTTCTAGTAATATTATAGACGATAAAAGAGGAATAGGCCTTGGTTTAGCCATATGCAAAGCTATTGTAGAAGCCCATGGTGGTAGCATATCTGTTGGCAAAGCTGTGGAAGGCGGGGCATTATTTACATTTAAATTACCTCAAGCAGGAGGAGAATAATGGAAGAAAATTTAAAGATATTAATTATTGAAGATGATAAGTATATATTAAACTTCATATCTCTTTCTTTAAAAACAAGTGGGTATACATTTGAAATTGCAAAAAGTGGTATGGAGGGAATATCATTGTTTTATAGTCATCACCCGGATATAATTCTGCTTGATTTAGGCTTACCAGATATAGATGGTATTGATATTATTAAATCAATTCGTATGATTTCCCAAGTACCAATACTAGTTGTATCTGCAAGAGGACAAGAAAATGAAAAAATCGCAGCTTTAGATGCAGGGGCAGATGATTATATAACGAAGCCATTTCATATGGGAGAGTTAATGGCACGTATTCGTGTTGTGGAGCGTAAACTAAAAAAGACAAAACAACCTGAGAACATTGAAATATTTGAGATGGATTATTTAACAATTGACTATGAGAAGAGAATGGTTTTGGTTGATGATAATGAGGTTCATTTAACACCTATTGAATATAAATTATTATTACTTTTGGTAGCTAATAAAGGTAAAGTACTGACCCATAATTATATTCTAAAGGAAGTATGGGGATATGGTGAAACTGGAGATTCAAAGTCAATTCGTGTATTTATGGCTAATCTTAGACGGAAGATAGAGAAGGACACAGCTTCTCCCCGTTTTATTTTGACGGAAGTAGGGGTTGGGTATAGATTTGCAAATGAATAAAAAAACAAACGACGGAGATAATTTTGCACACTGCCATTATATGTAGGAATAATAATATTAGGTTTAATAATAGACTTTATTCCTAAAATTAAATTTTGTTGACATAGGTATTAATCTGTGATATATTTTTATAAACTAAATATCGGTATCTTTAATTCAGTCCCGAGAGGCTGACAAGGTCACAGCAAAAACATAGTATAATAATAAATTAATAAATATTAATTTATTTGAATAATTATACATAAAAAAAGAGATAAACTCCTTGTCAGGTAAAATACTGATAAGGAGTTTTTTAGTGGCATCAATTTTCAATTGTTAAAGATACTGAGGAAATATAACTTGATTCAGTGGGTGCTTTTCTGCCACTGAATTGTAGACCAGGTTACTTGAAGGATATAGTGCTTGGTTTCCCCCTATTGAAATGGTGGGCTGAAAGGAATACAAGGAAGAATAAATAATGCAGAATTTAGGAGGATGACTTATGACAAACAAATGCCAAGATCATGATTATGCATTACAGACGGTACCGCAGGAAGGCAAGAAGGGATTTTTATCGATGTTTGCCATCATGCTGGGATTCACTTTTTTCTCAGCCAGTATGTGGACGGGAGGAACCCTAGGAACATCCCTAAATATTAAAACATTTATAGGAGCAGTATTATTAGGAAACTTAATTTTAGGAATTTATACCAGTTCATTAGCTTACATAGCCTCTAAGACAGGACTATCAACCCATTTGTTAGCTAGATATTCCTTTGGAGAAAAGGGATCTTATCTTGTATCCTTTCTGTTAGGGATTACCCAGGTAGGGTGGTTTGGTGTAGGTGTTGCAATGTTTGCTCTGCCGGTAGAAAAGGTGACAGGTATCAATGTACATCTGCTGATTTTCTTAGCCGGAATCCTTATGACGGCAACAGCCTACTTTGGCATAAAGACCTTAATGATTTTAAGTATTATTGCTGTACCCTCTATTGCAAGCCTCGGAGGATACTCTGTATGGCAGGCTGTGGAATCTGTTGGGGGGATCAATGAACTATTAGCCATAGAGCCTAAAGAAGTTATGGGTTTGGCTACAGCCCTAACCCTATGTATAGGCTCCTTTATAAGTGGAGGAACCTTAACCCCAGACTTCACAAGATTTGCAAAAAATACTAAGGTAGGTGTTTTAACAACAGGAGTGGCTTTTTTTATGGGAAATTCCTTAATGTTTATTTTTGGAGCCATAGGTGCTGCTGTAACAGGTCAAGCAGATATATCGGAAGTCATGTTTATTCAAGGGTTAATCTTACCAGCTATTATTATATTAGGCTTCAATATTTGGACTACCAATGACAATGCTTTGTATGCTTCTGGTCTTGGGTTTTCAAACATAACAAAAATAGCAAAAAACAAAATTGTAATTGTCAATGGATTAATAGGTACTGCAGGGGCCATGTTTTTATATAACAACTTTGTAGGATGGCTTACCTTCTTAGGTTCCTTTATTCCATCCATTGGTGGAATTATAATTGCTGACTACTTCTTTGTTAACAGAGAGAAATATGATACCTTTGAAGAGGAAGGGTTTGAAACAGTAAATAAATATGCTATTGGAGCTTGGGTACTGGGGGTATTAGCGGCTAGATTTGTACCAGGAATACCTCCACTGAATGCAGTTGTTGTTTCTGCCCTAGGGTATATAGCCATTACCAAATTGACAAAAGCAAATACAGTGAAAGATACAAAGGTAGAAATCAATACTGCAACAGGAAACTAGGAGGAAGCTATGTTAATTAAAAATGCTAGACAACATAATGTAGAAGATGTGATAGATATTTTGATTCAAGATGGAAAAATTACAAAGATACATAACAACATAGAGATAGAGGGGGAGGAAGTAATTGATGCAAAGGGGGGACTGGTTTTACCTCCCTTTGTGGAGCCCCATATTCATTTGGACACTACTTTAACAGCAGGTGAGCCTAAATGGAATGAAAGCGGAACCTTGTTTGAAGGAATAGAACGTTGGGGAGAAAGGAAGGAGCAGCTGACTAGGGAGGATGTAAAAAGAAGAGCTAAAAAGGCACTAGAATGGCAGATTGCCAACGGCATTCAATATGTAAGAACCCACGTAGATGTGACGGACCCTCAGCTAACAGCCTTAAGGGCAATGGTAGAGGTTAGGGAGGAAATGAAGGAATATATTACTTTACAAATTGTTGCCTTTCCTCAAGAAGGCATACTTTCTTATCCCAATGGATTAGAGCTTTTGGAAGAAGCAATAAAGCTTGGAGCAGATGTGATAGGAGCTATACCTCACTTTGAATTTACTAGGGAATATGGTGTGGCATCTATAGAAAAGGTTTTTCAGCTAGCTGAAAAATACAACTGTCTTATCGATGTCCACTGTGATGAAATCGACGATGAACAATCTAGGTTCATCGAAGTAGTTGCTACTAAGGCCTATGAATATCAGATGGGAGAAAGGGTTACTGCCAGTCATACTACAGCTATGCACTCCTATAACAATGCCTACACCTATAAGCTCTTTAGGTTATTAAAACTTTCAGGAATAAACTTTGTAGCAAACCCATTAGTTAATATTCATCTCCAGGGGAGATTTGATACTTATCCTAAAAGGAGAGGAATTACTAGGGTTAAGGAATTACTTGAGGCAGGAATCAATGTAGGCTTTGGACATGACGATATATTTGATCCCTGGTATCCACTAGGTACAGGGAATATGCTACAGGTTCTTCATATGGGACTCCATCTATGTCAAATGATGGGATATAGTGAAATTAACAGGTCTATTGATATGATTACCACCAACAGTGCTAAGATTTTAAATATAATAGATGAATACGGTATTGAAGAGGGGAAACCAGGAAATCTTATTATTTTACCTGCAGAAAATGGTTATGATGCTATAAGAAGGCAAGTGTCTGTTCTATACTCCATCAGAGGAGGAAAAGTAATTGCACAAACAACTCCAAGTACAACAATTATAAAGCTTGGAGATAAGGAAAACATAATAGATTTTACAAAATGATGCAATATATAGACATTGTCTTCCACAACAGAGCTTATTTTCTAATGTTAAAGTAGAATAACAGTAACTATACTATATAATTTATTTTTAAAGGCTATGGAGATTCCAAGGCCTTTTTTCTTTTTAGTACTATGATAAAGGTAGATATTAATATAGTACAAAACCCAAAGGGTGCAAAGAGATCTGTCCTCTTAATTGGTGGCTAAGGATTTAGTTCTTCATATTAATAAACCGATGATTCCTTTGTTAAAAAAATGATGGTTTTAAAAATGTTAGAGGAATTTTAGAAAATGGGAAAAAATATAAAATGAAAATTTGATAGATTATGATATGCTTATTTATATATTTTTATTTTAACAATACATCTTGAAAAATATTTTGTGTAAAATTATTTTAAAAATTTCTATGAAATAAGTCCCATTTCATAGGGAAATAGTCCCGAAAAAATCGACTTTTTTCGTAATATATAGTGAGGAGGTGTTGTAGTGCCTAAACTTCTCAATTTCTTTAAAAAGAAAAGGACCATTGAGGAACGCGTAAAGAAAATACAGCAGGGGGATGGAGAAGAAAAAGAACGCTTAATAAAGGAATATATCCCATTTATTATGAAAACCCTTAGCAATCAATTAAATAGATATGTTGATATGGAAAATGACGATGTATTTAGTATTGGTTTAATGGCTTTTAATGAATCCATAGATAAATATGAAGAAGGAAAAGGAAATTTTTTAACCTTTGCATCTGTTGTTATAAAAAATAGAGTAATCGATCAGTTAAGAAAGGAATCAAAAATCTCTGAAAAAATAGTGATTACACAATTCACCAATGAAGATGATGAGGAATATGAAGGAACTGTAGGAGCAGTGGAGGGTTTTGAAGCTCAAATTGAATTAAAAGCAGACCTAGCTGACCTCATAAATAAAATGAAAGCCTTTGATGTTTCGTTAGATGACTTAATTAAGGAGGCACCAAAGCATAAAAAGACAAGAGCTACAGCCATCAAAATAGGACGATATATCTATATGACTCCTAATTTAAAGGAAAAGTTTTTAAAAACGAAAACCCTTCCAATAACAGAAATAACAAAAGTACTACATATATCTAAGAAAGTAATTCAAGGAAGTCGTAAGTTTATTATTGCTGTTATATTGATTCTAGAAAGTGATTTGGATACATTGAAGGAATATCTTTGGACAACAGAAGGGAGGGAACAAAATGATGTATAAGGGCTGTATAATTGAGGTTAGAAAAGAGACAATGATTGTAATGACCAGCGATTGTGACTTTTGTGAGATGCAAAAAAGGCAGGCTGTAGAGGAAGGAATGGAAATTGAGTTTCATAGGAGGGAGATTATATCACCTAAGCCTAGGACCTTTGCTTCCTTTCCATTAGTAGCTGCTGCAATTATTTTATTCTTTATTACTTCTATTTATGGGTTTCATTATTGGGACATAATGAATCAATCGGTGGCAATGGTTACTGTCGATATAAATCCTAGTATTCAATTGGAAATAAACCACAAAAACCAAGTTCTGCATGTCTTAGCCCTCAATGAAGAGGCTAAAGCCTTACCTTTATCCTCCTTAAAGAAAAAATCCCTAGAAGAGGCTTTGGATATAGTTTTACAAGAGGCTAGGAACAAGGGGTATATCCTTCATGAAGAAGAAAATTATATTCTAGTGACAAGTGTTGCCTTAAAGGAAGATAAAGAGAATAATATAGAGCTTGTTAACATATTAGAAAAAGCAAAGGAAAAAATGGAAGAAAAGGCATCACAGGAGGGGGAAATAGTCTGGGTCATTAACCAGCAGGCCAATAGGGCTACCTTAATAAAAGCAGAGGAAGAAAACATCTCTGTAGGTAAGCTAAAACTTTATGAAGCATTGCAGGCCATTAGCGATAGTGAAGTCAATTTAGAGGAAATAAGAAATACCAAAGTTAAAGAGTTAATTAAAATAAAAGATGATTTAAAAATAAAAAAGGAACATCCGGTGTTTAAAGAGCATCCAGGTAACAAAGACAATGTAGAATCATCAAAGGATCATAAGGAGCACCCAGTGTTTCAACAGCATCCAGGTAATAAAAAAAGAAATGATGAATCCATTATACCTATAAAGCAACATCCAATATTTCAACAACATCCTGGACAAGGGAAAAAAATAAAAAAGATTGAAATCAATAAAAATGCTAGAGAGTAAATTTATTTTCTAGCATTTTCAATTTTTTTGAAAATACATACCTAAATTTTACATTTTCCACGTATTGTATAGTAGATAATATTAAAGGAGGTTACAAATAAATGAAAAAGAAGTTAGCAGGAATATTGGTGTTAGTGATGGTTCTTACTGTTATGGTATCTACGGCAGCAGCCTTTACCCCCCCAGGATTAGAAAAAAAAGGTGGTTTGCCTCCAGGAATTCAAAAAAGGTTTTTGGATGGATTTCTAGATAAAAAGCAAGTTGAATTAATAGGCAGGGAGTATGATGAAGTAGTTATTAAAGCTATTGATAGAGGGGATAGAAGAATTGGTATTGAAGAGGGTACAGCAAAAATTTCCCTATTGGTATCCGATAAGGTTAAAATTTATATGGAAGAAAAAACTATTGATTTCAAGGATCTTCAAGTAAATGATATGGTATATTTGAAGCTGGACAAAGATAACACAGTTACAGAAATCAAGGTTATTGAAGAAAACAAAGATAATATAAGAGCTACAATACAAGGAGCCATTGTCAGAAGGGTGGATATTGAAGATAGAGAAATAGCTTTATTCAAAGATGGTAACACAGTTTGGTATAAGATCCATCGTAATGCAACGATTACAGTAGATGGGATGAGAACAAGAGACCTAAAGGATATTAAAAAAGACATGAAGGTTGATGCCAGAATTGTAGATGGCGATATCCAAACTTTAACAGCTGTTAGTGAAAGAAAAACCTACGAAGGAAAATTACTTCTTGCAATGGGAGGCAAGGAGGCCTTTATTATTTTGGATATAAATGGTGAAAGGACTATCTTTTCTGTATTAAAGGATTTAAACTTATCTAGAGTTAGAGAGGGAAGACAGGTTATTGTTGAAGTTGAAAAGGATGTAGTAATTAGAATTTCAGAAAAATAGCAAGGTTAAACAAAGAAACAATCCATCTATAGAACTTCAGTAGATGGATTGTTTCTTGTTTGCCAACAGGAGTTAACCTCTAGACAGCCCATTTTCTATTTTCAGTAAAGGACACGGTTAACCATTTTTCATATTTTATAGATTCAAGCTGGGTATCAATCTCTTCACGAATACAATCAAAGTCTTTAACGTGTTTAACCTTTGTTTTTTTACCAAGCACAAAGTCTATTTCTATAAAAATTACTCTTCCCACTTTGCTGATTCGAACATAGGATTCTTCTATAAAATATTTTAACTTAATATCATGAATAATACTTTTTATACCCTTTTCAATTTCTCGGCTTGGTGGCATACCCAATAGTTCCTTTATATTTTCTTTAATGGTTACTAAAGGGGTTTTGACAAAATATAAAGAAGTTACTAAAACCAAGAAGGGATCAACATAAGGAGTAAGGTAAGCATAGTTGGTTTTTTTCATAAAGAAAGCAATAATAAAACCTATTAGAACTGCTAAACTAAGCAAAGTATCCATAAACCACTGGCTGGATTCAACCTTTAGCAATTCTGAAGGACATATCTTTTCTTTTTTTCGTAGCTTTAAATAAAATAAAAGACAAAGGAAGGTTGATAAAAAAGCATAACCCAATGCATTTTCAATATGAACACTTCTTCCTCCATTAAAAATATCCTCCAAAGATACTACTACTGCATAAATACACATGACTAAAATAACAAAGGATTTGAAAAGTATAACCAAAGGTTCAATAATATCTTTACCAAATTGAAATTTATTAGTTTCCTCTTTTTCCATATAAATAAGAGCACGTAATGAAAGAAATGATAGTCCAAGGCTAACCAGTGAATAGATACCATCAAAGAAAATCATTTGTGAGTTAGCAACTATACCTAAAATTATTCCTATTACAGCAAAAAGCAATGCCCCTAATACAGATAATCTTAAAGTTCGATATTCAATATTTTTTGTTTCCACAATATACACCTCTATTTTTTATACTACTAGTTTTTACTACATATAAATTATAATGAATTTGAAGGAATTACATATAAGTTATAACTATACCTATTATATTGTAAGGGGAGTAGAGGACCAACTCTTTGATTTTAGGGGAGCTGTTTATACAATGATAATGGGGCTTTGAAGTTTGACAAGGTTGATTAAGATATTTTCAGATGAACAATAAAACATATAGGCTGAAAATATATGATTGACTATCAGTCATAAAATAAGTAAGAAAAACATCCTTATTTTGCAAAGGAATGTTTTATAAAGGATAATAATTCCCTATGATAATCAGAAGCATTTTTTTCATCTTCTTCAAATAAATAAACCTGTTCAGCGGTTCCTTCAATTAACTCAATTAAAAGCTTAGCGATGATACGGCTGTTCATATCATCTCGAATTTCTTTTTTGTTTTGTGCTATAATAATTCTTTCTTCAATCCAATTATAATAAGGTTCATAAATCTTTTCCCATTCCTGTAATACACCTGTTATTGCTAGCCCAGAATAGCATAGGGCTAAAACCTCCCTATATTCTGCTGTTACTTGAAATGTAATATCTATTATGTCCTCAAGTTGATGAAAAAAAGAAGTATTATCATCAATTTTTTCCTTTATTTTTTCAAGTGATTTCTGGAACATACTATCAGCAATAGCAGGTATTAAGGCATTTTTTGATGGAAAATAAAGATAAAAAGTCCCTTGAGCAACACCCGCTTCCTTTACAATATCAGATATTTTTGTTTTTTCTAATCCCTTTTCTGACAATACTGTAATAGCAGCCTGTAAAATTTTTTCTCTTTTGTTTTTTTCTTTAATTACTCTCACCACCTATAACGAATGAATGACTATCATTCATTTATTATAAACTAAAATTTCTATTTTTGCAACTATATTAACGTATTTAACAATGGAATTTAATAGAGCCCAACTTTTAAAAGAGTTACAGGGGTCTCCATGACATCTATAGTTGGAAACAATATTTTAATGATATCCAGCATATTTTGTATCCTCCTATATAGAATCCAGTATAGGCACCACGTTGAGTTTTCTTCTTTTTTCAGTTAAATTAAAGTAGGAGAAAACTTTTTAAAAATGAACTTTTTACATAGATAAATACTCTTATAGTTAGCAGAGGAGGTTGTGCAGTGGAAACTGGAGACTTAGTAAAAAAAGCAAAGTTAGGAGATAAAGAGGCACTGGTAGAGTTAATCATGGCTCAACAACAGGAATACTATAAGTTAGCTTATGTTTATACTCAAAACCGTGAAGACGCTCTAGATGCCCTTGAGGATATGATTGTTATTCTTTATAAAAAAGTAAAAAGTTTAAAAAAAGAAGAAGCTTTTTATAGCTGGAGCAAAACAATATTGGTCAACAGCTGTAAAAAAACCTTAAAACAGAGAAAAAAGTTAGTGTACTTAGAGGGATGGGAAAGACAGGAAGAAAGAAATCCTATAGAAAATCGTGAAGAAGCCTTGGATTTGGAGAAGGAGCTGAGGAAACTAAGTAGTCATCAGCAGGAGGCTATAAAACTTAGGTATTATATGGACTTGGATTATGAGACAATTTCTAAAATCACCAAGGTCCCTTTAGGAACAGTGAAATCTAGAATCTCTACAGGTATCAGTAAACTTAAAAAAGCGTTGGGTGGTGAAATAAAGTGATGGATTTAGAAAAAACACTTCTTAAAAAGAAAAGGGATTATAACAATATAGAAGTCCCCCAAGAGATGGAGGAAAGACTGAGAAATGCATTAGAAAAAGAAAAATCTGTTAAAAAATCTATCTTAGGTAGTAGGTTTATAGCAGCAGCATTGATATTATTTATTTTTGTAGGCTATCACTTTGATACCTTTGCCTATTATGGCAAAAGACTAATTGGTTATGACAGCATTATGTCCGAAAGCTTAAAGGACTTAAACCAAATGGGCAGGGGACAGGAAATAGGGCAGAGCTATACCTTTGAAAATGGTGTTGAGATTATTTTAGATGGTATTATGGTGGATGACAATCAAATGATTGCCTTTTATAGAATAAAGAATGGCCAAAATGGCTTTGACGGTCATAGATTTGATCCATCTTTTAAGGGATTCTTGAGGAGGTATAGGATGAGGAGTGCTGTAGGAGAATATTTAGGTGGTGATCAAGAGGAACTAATCTATATGGCTGTCTTTGATCCCCCAGGACTATTTGAAAGAACCTTAACCTTTGAATTTACAATATGGGAAGGAAACCATCATGAAAAAGCAGTTTTTCCCTTTATATTAGACAGAAGTAAGGCGATGGGTTATATGATTAAGCAAAAAATTAACAAAACAGTTGAAGTTGAAGGTATTGAAGTGCATTTTAAAAAAATCACAGCAACCCCTACCCAAACCATGATAGAGGGTAGTGTTGATAATATAATAGAATTAATAAGACAATCCATCTCTGGAGACCAAACCCGTATTCCTCATATGAGGATAAAGCTTTTGGCTGATGGAAAAGCAATAGCTGAGCAAGGAAGCAGTATGACCACCAATATGAAGGGAATGAGCTTTAGTAGCTCCTTTGATCCTTTACCAGCAAATATAGAAAAGCTAGAAATACAATTGGAAGAACTATCAATAATGGAAAGACCCAACTTGAGCTTGAATCTATCAAAAAAACAACTTCCTTATTCCACATACTATAAAAATAGGGAGATAAAAATTGAAGAGATGGTTAGTGTAAATGGGGAAACCCATATTACAATAGAGACAGAAGAAAATATGTTGCTTTTAGATGTAATATTGCTTGCTGATGGGGAAAGCTTAAAATTTATAGAAACCCAGTCTTTAGACTATGACAAAACACCAAATGGTGGTACCCATAAGAGAAAAATTAAGTTTCAAGGAAATGGAGATAATCTAGAGCTTAAAATAGGAACAATTATTTATACTGGGAAATTTGAAGGCTTTAACAGTCCGATAGAAATCAAGTAGGTGAGGGGCTAATTACCTTTTCCTAGAGGTAAGATAAAGAAAAAAGAGAGAAATACTTTTTAAAAAGGTCTCTCTTTTCTTTTTTATCTCAACTTAAGTTAATAATGTTGTTTTAAAGGAAGGGATTAATCTTTATTACTTTGTATTACTTCCCTAAATTTCAAATAAACAATGTTACTGATGGGGATGAAATAGAGGTAAAAGGCATAGGGTATAAAACCAGTAGCACTCACCATTAGGGTTGTAGTAGGGACTAAGGATGCAATGTTCCATGGAATTAGAGGGGCCATTACTACGGAAGTGTTTTCTATATCAACAGCAAGCTGATGGTTGTCTATATTTTTAGCCCCATAGGGTTTTTTCATAAGGTGGGTGGTTAGTACGATAGAGATAGTTTGATTGCAACCAAAGGCAGCTGTGATGAAACCTACAACAGAAGTAGATACAAATAGCTTCCAGCGGGATTGCACTTTTATCAAACCCTCCTCTATGCTGTGCAACATTCCTGTTCCTTCTAGAATCCCAGAAAGACAACTGGATACAAATACAATTATTGCAGCCTTCCACATAGACAGGATGCCTCCCCCCTTCATAATATCCTTTAAGGGACCATCAAAATCCAATGTATAACCAAAGAAAATATACTTTAACAGCTCACTAGGTGGGTGATGCTGTAGAAAAATTCCTAGCAATCCGGCGGCTGTAATACTCAGAAGCATAGATATTTTTACATCCACCTTGAATGCAGCAAATATCAAAATCATGATGGCTGGTATCAATACCCTCCAATCAATAAAAAATACGTCTATCAGTTCCTTATCCATATTATTTTCAACTAAATTTAGTGGTTGATACAAAGAAAATATCGTATAGAGAATAGTAGCCAAGATAAAGGGAATAGCGGCTGTTTTAAACATATTCTTGATATTGATATAAAGCTGGGTTTTTGTTAAGGTAGCAACTAGATTGGCACTGGAGGACATGGGAGAACAACGATCACCAAAATAAGAACCAGCAATAATAGCGCCAGCAGCTAAATTAACATTAACACCCCCACCCTTGGCCATAACCATAAGAGCAACCCCCACTGTACTTATTGTTCCAAAAGAGGTACCTAGTAAAAAAGAAACAAAGACAGTAATTAAAAAAGCATACAATATGAAGAAACTTGGATGCATCAATTGCAATCCATAATAAACAATGGCGGCCACTGTTCCAGAAGCCATCCAAGCAGCAGTAATACCACCTATTAATATAAAAATCCTCAATACAATAAACACTTTTTTTCCGCCACCATAGGCCATCTGTAGAATGTTTTTCAAGGAATATCCCTTCCTCCATGCTAACCAAACAAACATAAGAAAACAGAGGATGAGGGGATAACCAATAAAAATTCCCCTTAAAATACTAAAAACCAATAAAATAAAGGAAAAAATCATTACTACTACTATATCCATTATGCTCCCCCTTAGATAGTAAATTTTTACACCAGAACTATCATACCATGAATTGAGGATAGTGGTATAGGGTATGATGATAATATTACAAATGTGTTATAATTTTAAGTAGAAAATCAGTAGCAGGGAGGGTTTATCAATGACAATATTAAAAAACGATTGGGCTCCATTGTTGGAGGAGGAGTTTGGAAAAGATTATTATTTAAAACTAAGGGATTTTTTAATCAAGGAATATACCACTAAAACCATTTATCCAGATAAATATGATATTTATAATGCCCTACACTTAACACCCTATAAAGAGGTAAGGGTAGTCATCCTGGGACAGGACCCTTATCACGGACCAGGGCAGGCCCATGGATTAAGTTTTTCTGTAAAACCAGGGGTAAAGCAACCCCCATCCTTACAAAATATATTTAAAGAACTTCAAAAGGATTTAGGACATACTATTCCTAATAACGGTTATTTGGTGGAATGGGCAAAACAGGGGGTATTGATGCTAAACACTGTTTTGACAGTTAGACAGGGAGAACCTAATTCCCATAAGGGAATTGGATGGGAACTTTTTACCGACAGGGTGATTGGATTATTAAATGATAGGGAAAAGCCTATCGTATTTATTTTGTGGGGCAAAAATGCCCAAGAAAAAGAAAACCTTATTACTTCGCCCCAGCACTATATTATCAAGGCCCCCCATCCCAGCCCCTTTTCCGCCAATAGAGGTTTTTTTGGAAGCAAGCCCTTTTCTAAAACCAATAGTTTTTTAAAGGAAATAGGTAGTGAAGAAATAAACTGGCAAATACCAAATTTATAGAAGATCAATGTCAAGATAATGGTTCTATGACCTAATTTTGTGGGATAAGAAGGAGACATCAATGAAAAAGACAACATATGAAATAGCTGAAGTTTTAAACCCAACAAAGGTGAAGGCTTTACAGGAGCAACTAATCGATTGGTACGAAAAAAATCATAGAAAACTTCCCTGGAGGACCACCACTAATCCCTACTATATATGGATTTCTGAAATCATGCTACAGCAGACAAGAGTAGACACAGTTATAGATTATTACAATAGATTTGTTGAAAAATTTCCTACCATCAAGGATTTGGCATCAGCTGAAGAGGAAGTGGTTTTAAAGGCATGGGAAGGATTAGGCTACTATAGTAGGGCAAAACGTATCCATCAAACAGCTAAAATCCTAATAGAAAAATATGAAGGCCAAATGCCCCAAACCTATGATGAAATTAGAAAACTACCCGGAATCGGTCCCTATACAGCAGGGGCAGTAGCAAGTATTGCTTTTCATCAAGCAGTTCCAGCTGTAGATGGTAATGTAATGCGGGTTTTTTCAAGGGTGTTTTATATAAAGGAAGATATCACCCTAAATACAACCAAGAAAGTCATGGAGGAGGTTGGGGAAAAGGTTGTATCTCGAAAAAATCCCTCCTACTTTAATCAAGGATTAATGGAGTTGGGGGCCCTTATATGTACGCCAACTTCTCCCAAGTGTTTAATCTGTCCCCTGTTTCAACTATGTAGGGCTAGGGAGCTAGGTCTACAGAAGGAACTTCCCTTGAAACAAAAAAAACCTAAGCCTAAGGAAATTGTTATGGAGATGGCTCTCCTTTATAAAGGAGAAAAGATATTAATTATGAAACGACCACCAGAAGGATTGTTGGGGGATTTATGGGGATTACCGACTGTAGAAAAGGAAGAAAATCTAGAGGGGGGAAAAAGTATAAAGCTTGAGTTAGAGGAAACCTACGGGCTCAAGGCAGATAATATCAGCTATATTTTTGAAAAAAATCATGTCTTTACCCATATAAAATGGAGAATGCAGCTTTATAGAATGGACTTAATAGAGGAGAAGGAGATTGATTATCCTTCAATACAGTGGGTAAATAGACAGCAATTAAAGGATTATCCTCTCCCTACGGCTTTTAAAAAGCTTATCCCTTCAATTTAACATATTTAAAATATCAGACAAGTATTAAATCCCATTGAAAAAGAAGAACAAAAGCATGGGGAAATGGTATGTATTGACCTCAATAAAGCCATAAAATAGCGGTGGAAATGCCACCGCTATTTTTATGGGATAAGCTTGTGTAAAAATTATCTTACATACTCATGGCTTACTAGCACATCACCAAGGACTTCTGTAGGAATTTCAAATTCCACCACCCCCATATAACCAGGTGCTACTTCATATTTATCAAAGGAAATAACTAGCTTATTATCTTTGTTGATATAAAAGCTTTGGTTTCCATCTATTTTTTCAAAAACTGATAGGTCGTTATCCCCAATCCAATAAACTTTGTCAGGATTTTTTTCCATATCTTCCTTCATTTGTTCTATAATATTTGCACTAATAACTTCTATATAGCCACTATCCTTAAATAAACTAGGTAAAGTAATTAATAGTTGGTTCTTTTTATCGATGGTGTCATATTGAAAGGTTGTGGAAGAAGAACCAACGGTATTGACAATATAGCGGCCAATGGAAAGTATAGAATCAGTATCGGTTTTTATTTCATATCCAGCGTGAACACCTAGGCTACCCCCTCCAAGAGCTTCGATATCATCTACCTCTTCTATAAAGCTTTCATATAGCCCTCTACTTTCCTCCAAATATTTTTCATTTAAAATATTTTCTAAATCTTTATTAGCTAGACCGTCTAGGAGAGGGGCTTGTATATTTACATCATAATTACCTTGCTTATCATCAGTATCTATATTTCTAAATGTAAGGGTTTTTACGATAACACCTACAATAGGGATTTCTGACATAGCATTGGCAGTAAAAGGAACGAAATTAATACTTCCGATAAATAGCACACCTGCTGCTGCTGTCCCTACCAAAGCTTTAGTGATTTTATTGTTGTTTTTCATTTTTTTTCTACTCTCCTTAATAATTTTTTTTGTGAGAAAATCCAGTTCATTTGGTATAACTGTGTTTTCATAATTTGTTTTTAAGAAATCAATAGCTTTTTTATCGTTATCCTTCATAATATGAATCCTCCATTTCTACACGAAGCTTTTTCAAAGCAGTATACAATCTTGTTTTGATGGTATTGATATTTTCATCCAGTATGTTTGCTATATCTTCTAGCGTTAAATCCTCAAAAAATCTTAAAATAATGATGGTTTTATAGGTTGGAGATAAATGGTCTAATGCCTCCTGTAGATCAAAATTTTTGTAGGTGTCCTCTTGAGGATTACAATGAAGCTCTAATACCCCCTCATCAACTAAACTTAACTTTTTATTTTTTCTTAGAAAATCTAAAGCAGTATTAATTATAATTCGATAAAGCCAAGGCTTTATGTCACGAGGATTATGTAATGTGTTTATAGAATTCAATGATTTATATAAGCTTTCCTGAAGAATATCTAACGCATCGTCCTTATTTCTTACATAACTATAGGCTAGTCTATAGAGGGAGGCTTGATTTTCTAATAAGTAATCCTCTACCAATGAATACTTTTTATATCTTTTCATAGCTATTGAAGACTCCTTTTCTGATACGTATCTTATGTTACTTCTAATTTTGATAATGAATTGGGTTCCCAAATTCTGTTAAAGCAGAATCTATATATAAGACGAATTAAGTTTGTAAAAAGTTTGATTAAAATTTTTAAAATTTCAATCAAATAGAAAAGTTTAACATTACAATTTGTTATTTGTTAAAGGTTTATATATAATAGTTAATAAATGTAAGGAACTTTTCCAAGATTTTCCCGTCTAATAAAATGAAAAATAAATTTAAAAGGAGAGAAAATATGATGAAATCTAAAAACATACTGGCAGGATTTTTATCTATGACTATTTTATCACTTTCAGTAGCTACACCTTCAGCAATTGCCTTAGAAGGGGTTACATCTATTAAGGAAATTCCTGGAATGAATGAAGTAATCCCCATAAGTACTAAAGTACAGGAAATAGAAAAATTGCATTTCGGCTCTTTTACAGGAAAAGTTAAGGAAATAACAGACCATCAAAGGATGGCGGATTGGCAATTTGTTTTAGTAGAAAATGAAGAAGGACAAATAGCAAATATCATCGTATCCCAAGATACCTACATTGTAAATAATACTGGCATAGAAGTAGGATCTATAATTACTGGATATTATGATGCCAATGCTCCAATGCTGATGATTTATCCGCCCCAATACAATGCTGAGGTTGTGGTTATAGAAAATGAAAATGAATTTGTAAAGGTGGATATATTTAATGAAGATTTTGTTAGTAGGGATAACCTATTAAAATTAAATATCTCTGAGGACACGACAATTCTTTTGGAAGATGGAACAGTATTTGAAGGAAGCTTAGCAAACAGAAAGTTGATAGTATTTTATGGTGCTTCTACAAGAAGCATTCCAGCCCAAACAACTCCAACTAAAATCATTGTATTATTTGAAAAGGCTGTTCATCCAATCTATGAAGAAATAGAGGAGAAAGCAGGATTCACAATAAATGATGTTTCTTCTATGGATATTATTGTTAATAACAACAAAATAGAAGCCCCAGCAGCCTATACAAATGAAGAAGGTATTGTTATGGTGCCACTTCGTGCAATTGCTGAAGCTTTAGGATTTCATATAAATTGGAACAGCCAACAGAAAACCATCACACTTGATAAAACCATATCTTTAACTGTAGGGGAGGATTATTATACTTACATGAAAACAGCCCCTATTCATTTAGGAGCTGCACCAGTGGTTGTAGAGGGAAGAACCTTCGTACCCCTAAGTTTTTTTAAGAAAGTAACCAAAATGAACAATGCATATGTGTTTGAAGGACAAATCGTTATAGATAATGGTGAGGTTATGGAATAACCCATCTAGATGTTAGAAAGATAGCGGTGGCAATGCCACCGCTATTAATCTTCAATATTGTACCAATTACCTTTTCTAAAGATAGGTTCCATCCTGCCATCAGGAGTTTCACCATCAATATCCATTTCAGCAGAACCAATCATAAAGTCAACATGAACTAAGCTGGTATTTACACCGTTTTTTTGCAACTCATCCTTACTCATTTTTGTGCCCTCCTCTATACAAATAGGATAGGCTGATCCAAGGGCAAAGTGATTGGAGGCATTTTCATCAAATAAAGTATTAAAAAATATAACATCCGTATCGGAAACAGGGGAACGGTGGGGCACTAGGGCAACTTCCCCTAGGTAGTGGGCTCCCTCATCGGTTTCAATAAGCTTTTTTAAGGTTTCATAGCCCTTTTCAGCTGTGAAGTCGATGATGCGTCCTTTTTTAAAGGTTAAGGTGAAGTCTTCAATTAGATTACCACCATAATTCAAAGGCTTTGTACTACTGACAACGCCATCCACCCCTTCCTTCAAAGGCATAGAGAAAACCTCTTCAGTAGGCATATTAGGAACAAATTCAAATCCCTTTTCTGTTTTCAAGCCACCACCAACCCATATATGTCCCTCTGGAAGTGCCATAGTTAAATCAGTACCTGGTGCTTTAAAATGTAGTTTTTTAAATTTCTTATTATTAAGCAAGTCTAAGCGAATCTTTAATTGTTGTAGATGATCCTGCCATGCTTTTACTGGATCAGGTTGGTCTATCCTAGTAACTTTAAAAATATTTTCCCATAACTTTTCTACACTTTCTTTCTCATCATGATGGGGAAACACCTTTTTTGCCCATTCCTTTGTTGGAACAGAAACAATATTCCAATTGACACTGGCATTTTGTATATATCTTTTAAAATTTTCCATAGCTGTGGCACTGGTTTTGTTCATAGTAGCTACCCGATCTGGATGAGCCTCTTTTAATAGATCAGGGTTAGCAGCGGAGATAGATAAGAAGGCAGTTCCTTCCTTTGCCATTTCCTCGTAGCCCTTCGCCTTCCACATGGGAAATTCCTTTAGAGCCTCCTGGGGAGCATGTAGCAGCTTAATCAAGGTCATCTCCTCATCAGCCCATTCGACATGAACATTTTTAACACCTAGCTCGTAGGCTTTTTTAGCCACAACCCTGACGAAATCAGTAGCAGGAATCGGTGCATTGATAACTAGGTTTTGCCCTTGTTGTATATTAAGACCTACCTTTAAAGCTACCTCAGCGTATTTTTGAAGTTTATTATTGAAATCATTCATTGTTTGTGAACCTCCTTAGCATATTTTTCTATATAAACTTCTTTAATAAAATTATAAATCCTTCTTTTAGAGGCTCTGTTAAATTCTATTGTTGATATTATATTAAATAATTATGTAAAGCTTTTAAAATATTATTTCTGGTAAAATAGGAGATAAATCTACTCCATAGTAATCACCTTCAAACCAAGCAATTTTCAGTTCATCATCGTATAGGATGACATTTTCAAAGAATATGGCAGTTTCAAAGGAGCCGGTATTAGAGGTCTGACTTTTAAGGGAGAAGGCATAATAGCTTACATCATCCTTAGTAATCCATTGATTATCTTTTAGTATTACTTCAAAGCTGGAAATTACATTACTATCTGGTGTAATTTTATTATCCCCTTGGATGCTATTTACAAGGAAGTCCAAATTATCTAAAGGAACAGCATCCACTTGATTTGATTTTCCATCAATAAGACTAGTATGGAGGACTTCCACTGCATTATAATTGTTTAAGTCCTTCAGCTGTGCATCTAAGTCATTTAACATTGCTTCAAGTTCAAATCCTTTATAAAGAATCCATTGTTGACCTACTGTAGATTCTACAAAATAATCTCCATACCAACTCATTATTTTAGAATACCATTTTCCTTGAGGTCTATAATTGATCCACATGGTACCCTTATGTTCTCCATAACTATGCTGTGATGGGTCTACTACTTCTACCAATTTTAACTTTTGAAGGCCTCCTCCAAATTTCGCTAATAGGACTTCTTCATTTTCAAGCCTTATACTTTTACCATTTGAAGTGGCAGAAGCCCCGCTAGAATCTTGAGTAATGAGAAAGCCTACATTTGGATTCTCAAACCGAAGGGTAAGGCTAGTAGGTGTGGTTGCTTCAGCATTCCTTACATAATTTACTGCCTGAAGACGAAAACCCGTCATCGTTATTATAGGTAATAATAATAAAGCTATTATTCCTAGAGCATATTGTCTTTTGCATTTTTCTAGAGAGCATTTCTCAATAAACTTCGTATAAATTAAATAACCTAATGAGGCCACTATAACAGCCCCCATCATTCCAGTATAAAACCTAGGCAGGTTTCGGTCATTAATAGGTGGGAGGGTCCACTGGAGTAGTCTCCAAATAACTCCACCGAATATGGATAATCCTAGATAGTAGCCCAATAGACCACTGCCGAATATAGCAACAATTTTATCAATTTTTGTCTTCATTATTTTATCCCTCCTGATACTTCTATAAGCTGTGATAATGTCTCATCTGACAATTGATGGAAACGTCGATCACCCGTATACATAGCGCCAGTGTCTGTATCCACGTGGGCTGTTACTTCCCCACCACCTTGGAACTGAATCAATAGCTCTAGACCTTCTTTAAGATCCATAGGAGGATAGGAATCTAAAGGGGTGGCTTCAGAAAGACCGATAACAATATTATTATATCTTGCTTCATGGATGTTGTATTGGTCAATTTTTACTATCCAGCTGCTGCTGAATTCTTGCTTTTCATAGATGATTACAGATTTAATACCTTCTAGGTTTTCTATCTTGGTAAGGGTATGATGATAGAAACCATATATGGCACCAAACCAGAGGGCAAAGATGAGGGCAGCAGAAAGAATAAATCGAACAATTCTTTTCCTCTGAAATACCCTCTTATCACTGGTGAGATAGCCCACCGCCATAGCAAGAAACATAGCCACCAAGGCTGGGGTAACCAACTCTACAATAAGACCCAAGATAGGATTGTGGGGAAAGTAGCCCATTCCCCTTTGAAAATGACGATACATTGGATCCCATTGATTTAATTTATTTCCTGAGAAGAAGATCCCCAGCATAAATTCTGCCACCTTATAGGGTAAAGCCATGATGGCCTTAGTGACAATAAAGCTATCGGTTGTATATTTGAGGGAAAATAAACCTAGTAAAAAGCCTAAGGTACCGTAGGCATAAATCCGACGAATCCCCTTACGATGGGCTTTGATTTTTTCCACCAATACTTCGTCCTCCACCTCCAGGGTTTGCTTCTGCAGGAGGAGGGATTGACTTAACAAATTATCTAAACCTTCCTGACAATCATTACATATCTCCATATGATCTTCTGTTTTTGCCATTTCTTCTGAGGATAGTTTTTCCTCCAAGTAATCCTGTAATTTATCTTTATAGGAGCAAGGCATCTATTGTCCCTCCAATTCTCTATATATTTTCTGAAATTCATTTCTTCCCCGATAAATATTTACCTTTACTGTATTTAACTTGGTGTCGGTGATTTCACTGATTTCCTGATAGGATAAGTTTTGTATATCTCTTAAAATAACATAGACTTTATATTTTTCCTCCATTCTTTTGAAGGTCTCCTTAATACGTTCATGAACCTCTCTATTAAGGAGATTGACTTCAGGAGTAGTTTCCCTATTTATTAAGGAGCTTTCAAATAGATGAACCTCATCTATTAATATTTCCCTCTTTGCCTTCCTCTTAGATTCTAAAAAGGTATTTTTAGCGATGCGATAAATCCAAGTTTTAAAGCTGGAACGACCTTCAAATTTATCGATATTTAAATAGACCTTCAAAAACACATCCTGACAGATTTCCTCTGCTTCAGTAGGATTAGATGAAAGGTAATAAATATAGGAAAAAATAGGTTCTTTATATTTTTGGTACAGCAATGTGAAATCCTTATCCAATAAAATCTATCCCTTCCCCTTTACTGGCCAGTAAAAAATGATTCAATACTATAGACTATAACAAAGAAAATAAGTTACAGAATCCATATTTTTTTATACTATTTTTAGAATATCATGGGGACAAGAAAAACAAAACCCAACAACGATCAAGATAATCCATAGATTGATTATAAAAATAAACCCTACGTTCATAGGTTCTATAGGAAGGATAGTACCCCCAATAATATTCACATAAATATCCTTTAAAAGTTCATGGACAATAGGCTTCATAACTTCTTCTTAATCCCCTAAAAAATTAGGACATATGTCCTATTAAGGTTTGTCGAAAAATGAAGGAATTTAATGAAAAATGTAGAATATGGAAAATATGTAATAATTAGAAATTTAATGAAAAAATTATTAAGGGAGGGCATTTATGAAACTATCAACAAAAATATTAATTTCTGTATTAATCATTGTTTTTTTCTCCACAGCTATACTAGGGGGGTATAGCTACATATACGGTAAAAATATAGCCACCAATATGATGGCAGAACAGATGGAGGGAGAAGTTAATAATATTATTAAAATTATTGAAGACACCTTAGAGACTATGGAAATTACACAAGAGGAATTTAACAACAAAAATATTGCTTTAACCCATGCTATAGCAGCTTTAATAAAGAAAGACCCTACTGTGTTGACAACAGAAAATATGGAAAACCTAGCTAAACTCCTTGATATAGATGAAATTCATGTGATTAATAGTGATGGTTTAATTACCCATGGAAACGTACCAGATTTTTTTGGATTTGATTTCCATACCAGTGAGCAGACCCGATCATTTTTACCAATGATTGAGGACAACAATTTTGTTTTGGCACAGGAGCCTACATCTAGAGGAACGGATAAAAAGTTTTTTCAATATATCGGTGTCCCTAGACAGGATGAAAAGGGTATTGTACAAATAGGTATTGATGCTAAATCTATGGAAAGATTAATGGGTATTATGGATATACAGCACGAAATAGAACAAATTCAGATAGGACAAGAAGGGTATGCCTATGTGGTGGATGAAAGGGGAATCGTCCTTGCCCATCCAATGAAACAGTTAGTAGGAGAAGATATTACAGCCAGTGACTTAATTAACCATATTTTATCTTCACAGGAGGGTAATATGACCTATGAATATGAAGGAAGGGAAATATATGCAAGTTATAAAAAGCAAGGAGAACATATTGTTGTAACAGCTATTCCTACGAAAGAATTTGCCCACCATGTAGATGGATTAAGGAAAAACATAGCTATAGGGGCTTTGATAATATTAATTTTAACGACGTTTATTATTATTCTTTTAGTAAGAAAACAAATTACACTACCTTTAAAAAGGCTGGTGGATCAAGTAAAGCCCATAGGTAGTGGAGACTTGAGTGTAAGCTTTGATACGAAATCCAAGGATGAAATTGGGGAGCTAGGTGGTTATTTAAATGAAGCTGTCAAAAACATTCGGGGGATTATTGAAAATACAAAGCTACAATCAGAAAATTTAATGACAAGAGCCCAAGGGCTAGCAAATAATACTCAGGAGACAGCCATATCTATAGATGAAGTGGCTAAAGCTATAGAAGAATTGGCCAGTGGGGCAGCAAGTCAGGCTGGAGAAGCTGGAGAAGGTATTACAAAAATTGAAAACCTAAAGGAAAAGGTAGAAGGTCTCTTGGAAAGTTCCAATGCTATGAACCAAGCCATTGATATGACGAAAACAATTAATGAAAAATCCATCACAAAAATGAAGGATCTCCAACAAAACTTTAGAATTAACAATGAAGTGACTGCTAAGGTAGCTGATAATATAGAGATCCTATCGGAAAAATCTAATTCCATAGGACAAATTGTTCATGTAATTCAAGCTATAGCAGAACAAACCAATCTTTTAGCATTAAATGCAGCAATTGAAGCTGCTCGGGCTGGAGATGCAGGAAAGGGGTTTGCTGTAGTGGCAGAGGAGGTCAGAAAATTAGCAGAAGGTACAGCCTCATCTACTCAAAATATTGAAGGAATTACGAAAGAAATTCAACAGGAAATTGAAAAAGCCAGTAAAAACATGGGGAATTCCAAAGTTGCCGTTACCAATGCAGGTCAAGCGGCCGAGGAAGTAGTAAAAGCCTTTGATGATACAACCACAGCCCTAGAAAAGATTATAGCTCAAATACAATTAGTAAATAGTAATGTCCATAAAGTCGATGAATATAGTAATGATGTTTCCATGTCGATAAAAAATATTGCAGCAATTACCCAGGAATCCTCTGCTTCTACGGAGGAGGTTTCGGCTTCCATCGAAGAACAGACAGCTACATTAGAAGAAATTGCAGAAATAGCTGAAACAACGAAAGTAATTGCAGAAGAGTTACAAAACAAAATAAGTATTTTTAAGGTTTAATTTAAAACATCCTTACTCTATAGATAAGAGTAAGGATGTTTTTTTGTTGACATTTGTAATAGAAGAGTATAAAATATAAAACACAACGTATAATTATTCAATATAACAGAATAATTATTCTCTATATAATTGTATACTACATTAGAAAAATTAGAGCTAGAGGGAGATGTGATAAAGATGATTACAGTGAAATTACCTGAATATACAGTGGGGGATAATGCCATAAGGGAGATAGGAAGGATTGCCAAAGCTTATGGAGATAAGGTTTTAGTGATTGGTGGGAAAAATGCCTTGGAAATTACAGGAGATGAGATAGAAAAGTCTCTAAAAAGCAAGGACATATCCATTCTTGATTTTATGTGGTATGGAGGGGAATGTAGCTACAAAAACATCGATATCATTAGTCAAGAGGCAAAGGCTAAAGGAACGGAACTGATTATTGGTGTAGGTGGAGGTAAGGCACTAGATACTGCTAAAGCTGTAGCAGAGAAAATAAACCTACCGATCATTACAATTCCCACCATTGCCGCTACATGTGCAGCTACAACACCATTATCGGTGATCTATACAGACAAGGGAGACTATGACTCCATATATTTACTGAAAACACCACCAGTTCATATTTTAATCAGTACCAATATTATTGCAAAGGCCCCAACAAAGTATTTATGGGCTGGGATAGGAGATACCCTGTCAAAATACTATGAGGTAGAGATTACCTCGAGAGGTAAGGAGTTATCCCATAGTGTTGCTATGGGGAAGGAGCTTAGCATCCTATGCAGTGAACCTTTGTTGAAGTATGGTGCCAAAGCCTTAGCCAGTAATGAAAAAGGAGAAACCTCCTTTGAACTGCAGGAGGTTATCCTAAACAACATCATTACTACAGGCATTGTATCAATGCTGGTGGGAGAAGAATACGTTTCTGCCTGCGCCCATGCCCTGTTTTATGGGTTAACGTTGTTGGAGGAGATTGAAAAACATCATCTTCATGGAGAAGTAGTAGCCTATGGGGTATTGGTAATGCTGATGATGGATGGACAAGAGGAGGAGCTTCACAAACTACTGGATTTCTATAAAACAACAAAATTACCTACAGCCTTAAAGGATATAAACTTAAAAAATGATGTAGAGCTTCTAAATCCCGTGTTGGAAAAGGCAGTAGATACTGAGGATACTCAAAGGATGCCCTATGAAGTAACCAAAGAAATGTTTTTCGAGGCAATTCAAAAGCTAGAAGAGATGAATCAATAAATAAAAAGGAGAAATTATGATGAATGGAGATATTGTTAACAAGAAGAATAGTATCAAAACCGTTGAAGTGAATAGCAATAGTATCATGAAGTTTTTGATCCCATCCTTGTTTGGTATTATTATGTTTTTATTTCCTATCCCTTATGAAGGGGCTATTAGTACACCTGTAGGTATTCTTTCTGAATGGCTGGTTGGTGTTCTTAATCCTTATTTAGGCTACGCTGTTGTTATCATCACCACTATATCAGCTGTTATGTCTATTATAGGGACTGTTTTTAAGCCAGCTTTTATTATGAACAATAAATTATTGGAGGATAATTTTACCCCCAGTAAATTTTATCTTATATGGAGGATTGTAGGAGCTATATTTGCAATTCTTGTTCTAAGTGAAACAGGAACAGAAGTTATTTACTCTGGGGATACTGGAGGAACTATGATGTTCCTAATGTCTACATTAATTGTATGGTTTTTTGCTGCATCTTATTTAATGCCATTTTTGATGAATTATGGTATTATGGACTATACTGGAACAGTTCTAAGGGGATTTGTAAAACCTTTGTTTAAATTACCTGGACGTTCTGCTATAGACCTTGTTACCTCATGGATTGGCAATGTAAATGTAGGAGTAGTTGTTACAAGAACCCAATACAATGCAGGGTATTATACTGGTAGGGAAGCCGCTACTATAGCTACTTGCTTCTCAGCTGTATCATTACCCTTCTGTTTAGTAATTGCAGCTATGCTGGGTTTAGATGCAATGTTTGTTCCCTTCTATTTAACGATAGTAGTAGCTGGGGTATTAAGTGCTGTAATCATGAGTAGAATACCACCCCTAAGTACGTTACCCGATACCTACCATCCAGCAGTAGGAAAGCAAATCGATGAAGCAGAGCCAGAAGGTGTCAGCAAAGGACAATGGGCTCTTCAGAAGGCAGTGCAGAAAGCCTACAATGCAGGAGATATCCAGGATCAATTTAAAAGTGGTACAGATATCTTTTTAGGTATTATCTTCAGCTTAGTACCAATCGTAATGGCATGGGGAACTTTAGCCTTGATTATAGCCACTTATACACCTATATTTACTTGGGTATCCTATCCATTTGGCTACTATTTACATTTATTGGGGGTGCCTGAAGCCTTTGAAGCGGCACCAGCTACGGTGGTGGGTTTTGCTGATATGTTTATTCCTGCTATTTTAGCATCGGGTTTAACCTCCGTCAAAACAAAATTTGTTATTGGGGTTTTGTCCTTAGTACAAATTGTTTATATGACAGAAGTAGGAACCCTATTGATTACCTCTGATATTCCAGTAAATTTCAAACATTTACTATTAATCTTTATTCAAAAAACCGTCATAGCTCTGCCAATTATTGTGGTTATGGCTAATATCCTTCTATAAATTATAAGATGGGATTTAAGTTTACAAGGAATTTTTTTACTAGAGTGTAGTTTAAGTTATTTTCAGGGTGGATTTCTAAAGCTTTTCCTTATATTAAGGAAGACTTAGGAATCCATCTAACAAAAATTTGTAGTATAACAACCAAAGGTAGGTGTCAGTATGAAACATAAATTTATATCCAAAAGATATTGGAACGATATCTCCACCCCTATGGGGGAAAGTGGAGACTTAACAAGAAAGTATGAGGATTTGATTAACTTTAGTTTAGGAGATCCTGATTATACAACGGATGAAAGAATCATTGAAGCAGCTTTTAAGGATGCTAAAAATGGGCATACCCACTATACAGATTTTTTAGGGGACTTAGAGCTAAGGGAGGAAATTTTAAAGTATTATAAAACCCAATATCAATATGAGGTAGCTTTAGAGGAGTGTATGGTTACCACCAGTGGTTGTCATGCCATGTGGTTGGTATTAGAATCAATACTAGATGATGGAGATGAGGTCATTATCCATGAACCTTACTTTACTCCATATCCCCAACAGATTCGCTTGGCGAGGGGGGTTCCTGTTGTTTTGGAAACCTATGAAGAAGCAGGCTTTGAAGTAGAATCCCAAAGATTGGAGAAGTTAATTACCAATAGAACCAAGGCAATTATTATCAATACACCGAATAATCCAACAGGCACATGTTTTAGCAAAAAAACATTAGAGGAAATAGGGAAAATTGCTATAAAGCATGATCTTCTAATTATTGCTGATGACATATACACAGCCTTTAGCTATGCAGAGCCCTTTATTCCCATAACTATATTGAAAGAGATGAAGGAAAGAACCATTACGATAGGCAGTTTTTCTAAGGATTATGCCATGACCGGATGGCGTATAGGTTATGTGCTGGCCCCCTCCTTCATTATTGAAACCATGAAGGATGTAAATGAAAACAATGTATTTACGGCTCCTTCTATTTCCCAAAGGGCAGCATTTCATGGATTAAAACTTAGAGATAAGGTACAGCCACCAATGATTGAGGAGTATAAAAATCGAATTTACTATGCCTATGAAAGAATTAGCAAAATACCCAATATGTCAGTGCTGCCTCCTAGAGGAAGTCTCTATATGTTTATTAATATTAAAGGAACGGGATTGACCTCCAAAGAAGTGGTAGACAGACTATTAGAAGAAGCTCATATACTGGTGCTTCCAGGAAATGCTTTTGGAAATTGTGGTGAAGGATATATACGAATTGCAGTTACGGTAGGGGTTGAAAAATTAAAGGAAGCCTTTGATAGAATAGAAAAGATGGACATATTTTCTTTAAAATAGCAGTTGGTTCATAGGGGAGTCAATAACGAGCTCAGTCCATAGAAAAAAGACCTAAACATCAGTTGTAATCTAATGTTTAGGTCTTTTGTAATTATGGATAAGCTTACAAATACTATTTCTTCTATTTTACTTTTATCGCTTTTCCATTCTTATAGACTGTTTCTATGTTGTATAAAGCTTCTATATTTTCCAATGGATTTTCAGGTAATACAATAAAGTCTGCAGTTTTTCCTGTCTCTAATGTTCCGTGGGTAGCATCTATTCCTAGAAGCTCTGCGGCTGTTTTTGTGGAAGCTATAATAGCTTCCATAGCTGTCATGCCAGCATCCATCATAAGTTTAAGCTCTAATGCACTGTTATCATGGAGGTTGAAGGGAGTTCCTGCATCGGTACCCATGGCTATCTTTACTCCAGCTTTTCGTGCTTTATTGAAACTTTCAAAATGGGTAGTTATAATTTTTTTTGACTTTTCTACTGCCTGCAGAGGCACTCCCTTTTCTACACCTGCCTCAACAATACAATGGGGTGCAGCTAAGGTAGGTACTAAGTATACATTTTTTTCCACCATAAGTTGAATAGTTTCATCATCTAAAAATATACCGTGCTCTACAGAATTTATTCCAGCTAAAATAGCATTTTTTATTCCAGTGGTTCCTTGAGCATGGGTAGCAGTTCTTCTACCTGCTTTATTGGCTTCTTCTACTGCAGCCCTTATCTCCTCTAATGACAATTGGGGAGAGCCTGGTTCAACCCCTGCTGTCATAACCCCACCTGTTGCCATGATTTTTATTACATCCACCCCAGCCTTTAGCTGTTCTCTAGTGGCCTTTATTACCTCTGGAACACCATCACATTCACGACCTATTTGCCAGCCATGACCTCCTGTCATGGTGATCATTTTACCAGCAGCAAGAAAGCTTGGTCCTTCAATAAAACCTTCATCTACAGCCTTTTTAAGTTCAAGATCAATATAATTTATCCCTCCTAGATCTCTAAAATAAGTGACCCCAGATCGTAAATGTTTTTGTAGATTTTTTACTGCCCTAAGGATGGATTTAGTTTCTGATTCTGTAGTCATTAAGGCAAAAGGGTCTCCAACTGGTTCCATCATAATATGCACATGAGCATTGATAAGTCCAGGCATAATTACCCTTCCATTTAGTTCTATGACTTCTACATCCTGGCTTACTTGAACTTCTTCAATTGTACCAATCTGTTTAATGATTTTATCTTCCACTAACATAGCTGTGTTTTCTATAGGATTACCACCATTGCCATCTATTAGGGTAGCTCCTTTAAACAATATTTTTTTCATTTTTTGTCCTCCTATTTATCTTTATCAATTTTACATCATTTTTACCATAAACCCTGCCAGCACTACCGATGCAATGGTTACAGTAATAAATCCTGCTACAAGCATTTTAGGGAGGATTTCATCTAATATAGCCTGTTTTTCCTCCTTAGTTTCACCCACTGCATTTGCAACTTCATTAGATATAATAAAGGTTCCTGGAAAACCAAATAAAGCGGATACGCCTATAGCTATAGCCATTTCTTTACTATAGCCTATAACCTTACTGAAAAGAGTAGTAGATAAAATAATAGCAATAAGTCCTAAGGTTAAACTAACTACTAATGGTATTAATAAAGAAACTACCATATCAGGTGTAGCATTAACTAGATTAGCAAAAATAACTGACATCAATGCCACCATAGCCATACCAAAGGCATTGGCCTTTACCATAATGTTTTCTTCTAAGAAGCCTATCTCTCTTCCTATAATACCCATAATAAGGCATACTACAAACCTATGCACAACATCATTTAGAAGTCCTGCTATTTGAAAGCTTAAAAATGCTACAATACCTAATTTTGCCAGATAAATAAAGGTTGTCTCATACTTTTGAGGCAGTGGGGGGAAAATTTTATATTTAAATTTTACTCCAACATCAGCTGCTGCTGTTTCTTCAGCTACTTTAGATTCAACCTGTGAAGGCAACTTTTTTTCTCTAAATAGCCCACAAAGCTTTTTTGCCTCTTTGCTGAGCATGATGGATGCCACTGGATATCCAAAGAAGCCCTGCACAACCACCAATAATGCGGTAAATACAACTAGCATTTCAAGTCCTTGGGCTTCTGCTGCTTCCCCCATAATGATGGCTGCCACCACACCACCAGAAATTGGAGGTGCTGCTGCTATAGCATACTCTCTACCTAAAATAGGTGTTCCCACTAAAAATATAAAGCCACCAATGGAAATTACTGCTACAGTAGCAATTAAAACTGTTTTCCATTGTTTCTTTAGCTGTTCTAGGTTCATTAATGTCCCCATATGGGTAATAAGAAAGCCAATTAAAATAACGCCAATACTTAAAAGTGCTGAATCATTAAAGATGGTAGTTGGTAAACCTATCCAAAACCCTATTAATAATATCAATGACGATACAAACATCATAGAACAAATTGCCTTTGTTTTAATAGAAATATAATCTCCTACTGCAAAAATAATACATACAACTGTCAGTGCTAACAAACCCTCCATATCAAGTCCTCCCTTTGCAAGTTGTTTCAAATTTTAGATAATAGATTCATTTTACTTTTATTGTCGAATGCTGTCAAGTTAATTCTTAAAAAAATTAATTTTAAGTTAATTTTTTGTTATATTAAATACGAAAAACATAAAAAACACAAGGTAACCTTTATGCTTACTTGTGTTTTTCGTTAATTAAATTAGATTTTAAACCTTTGGAATTAATTTTAAGTAAGACAAAGCCCAGCAAGACGAATCTCTACTGGGCTTTGATTAATTATATATTATAAATCTGTACCTGCAGATTGTCCTGCTAATCTACCAAATACGATTAAGTCGGTTAAGGCATTACCTCCTAATCGGTTTCCACCATGAATACCACCAGTTACTTCTCCAGCAGCATATAAACCAGTAATTACATTACCATCACTATTTAACACTTGTCCTCTTGTATCAATCTTTAATCCACCCATTGTATGGTGAACAGCTGGACCTACTTCTATAACATAAAATTTTGATGTTTTAAGGGCTCTTGGCATATCACCTCTACCGAAGTCTCTATCTTCACCATCTTCTACAAAGCTATTATAACCTTCAATAGTAGCCATTAAAGTAGCGGCATCCATATCTAAAGCTTCTGCTAATTCTTCAATACTATCTGCTTCTGTGGTCAGTCCTTGACGAATATAACCTTCAATTGCACTTAAACTTTCTTTTATCCCTTCGTCAAAGAATAAGAAGGCAGTTTGTCCTGTTTGCTCCAGCGTAGCCTCTGATACTACGTCTCTAGTTTCTAGTTCATTGACAAAACGCTGTCCATCTCTATTGATTAAAATAGCACCGTTACCCCTTACTGCCTCAGTAATCATATAACCATTACTTGGCACTACAGTTGGATGGGTTTGGATTTCAACCATATCCACAAGATCAGCTCCAACAGCTACAGACATGGTGATACCATCACCGGTGGCTCCAGAATGATTTGTTGTACCAAAACCATCTAAAGCTGAGTCGTATTCTGTAACCATAGTGGCGTTAGCTCCAAAACCTCCAGTTGCTACAATAACTGCTTTAGCTTCAATAGTAAATTCATCATTATTTTTATCTTTAGCAATAATTCCTGTTATTACTCCATCTTCAGCTAGAATTTCAAGGGCTGTTGTTTCAGTTAAAATTTCAATACCTCTTTCTTCAGCTGATTCCTTTAAAACCTGTACAAGATGGGGACCTACAGCAGCTCCACCAGTAGGTCGATGGGATCTGTCTTGACTAGCACCCGCCATTCTTCCTACGTCATTTAAGTCAGCACCTAAATTGATTAACCATTCAATAGCATCGGCTGCTTGTTCTGTTAATACTTCTACTAATTCAGGATTGTTTTTTTCATAACCACCCTTCATTGTATCTGCATAATGGGATTCTACACTATCTTCAATACCTAAAGCAGCTTGTACTGAAGTATCAGCGGCATTTAAACCACCAGTAGCCCGCAGGGTATTCCCACCTATAATAGGCATTTTTTCAACTACAATAACTTCTTTACCAGCATCTTTAGCTTCAATAGCAGCAGCTAAACCAGCACCACCAGAACCGATAACAACGACATCGGTTATTTTATTTTCTCCAGATCCAACAGATGTCTCTGATTGTTCTTGACCTGCACATCCAATAAAGGCTGTTAAAATAAGTACAAATAAAACCATAATCGAAATAAGCTTCATTGATTTTTTCATAAGGCATCCTCCTTGTTTGATTATTAATTAACAGGATTAATAGTATCATAATAAGTGGAGGGTGTTAACGTTTTGACGATTTTGTTATTTTTGTTCATATTGGTCATGAAAATAAAAATAATAGGGTTAAGAAAATTATTAATATTACATTTGCTTATAAATATATAGATGCTGGGGGCGGCCCACTGTTCCATAGCGGATTTCTACTTCTACCTCTCCTGTTTCAGTCAAGTATTCTAGATAACGTCTCACCGTCACTCTAGCCATTCCTAGGGTTTCAGCAATTTCTTGGGCTGACTTTGGTGTGGTTTCCTTCATGATGTAATTCTTAACGACATCCATCGTTTTTTGATGCATACCTTTATTCAGATAAAGTTCATTGCTTTTATTTTTTTTGCCTAAAATATATTTATCAATATCTGATTGATCTACCTTTTCCTTTTTAGTAAGGTTAATTTTTCTGTGTTTATAATCCTCTAGGGCGGTTTTAAATCTTTGGAACTCAAAGGGCTTTACTAAATAATCAACTACTCCCCATTTAAAAACCTCTTGAATACTGGCAACATCCTTAGCCGCGGTTACTAAAATTACATCTACATCCAATTCTTCACTTCTAATATTTTTAAGTAATTGCAGGCCGTTGATTTTAGGAATATAAATATCTAATATAATTAAATCCGGCACCATAGATTTTATGGCTTTAAAAGCCTCTTCACCATTGGATACTATAGATACCACTTGAAAGCCCTCCATCGATTCAACATACTTTCTATTTATTTCTGCCACCATTGGATCATCCTCAACAATAATAACTTTTATCATGTTCTCACCTTGTTCTAGGTATTTTTATAACAATATGGGTTCCTTTAGATCGTTGGGCTTTAAAATGAATACTTCCTTCTAAACTATCAACATTTTGTTTCACTAAGTAAAGCCCCACACCTCTTCCATCTTTTTTTGTTGTATAACCCTTTTGGAAGATAAAGTTTTTATGAAGAGAATCAATGCCATAGCCATTATCCTTAATACTAATAATGATTTGATTTTTCTTTTCCTTAATTAAGCAATCTACCTGTTTTTTTTCTGACTGATCTTTAACAGCATCAAAGGAATTTTCCAAAAGATTCCCTATAATTGTTACCATAAGACTACTGGGAATATGACTTGGCAACTTCTCTAAATAACTGGAGGAATGGATATTCATATCTATTCCCAATTCTTTGGCAGAACTATACTTACCCAATAATAATGCTGCCACACTGGTATCTTTGATATTTTTCACCATAAAACTAATGATTTCTTGGTGACTTGTTGTTAGATTTATTATGTATTTTTCTGCTTCTTTATAATCTTTTAATTGAATAAGGCCTAAAATTACATGTAGCTTGTTCATAAACTCATGGGTATTGGCCCTTAAAGAATCTACTAACATTTTAAACCCTGTTAACTCTTCTGCTAAAGCTGTTATCTCACTTTTGTCTCGAAAACTGGCAATGGCACCTATAGGGTTATCGTTGTCCAAGATTGGCACAATATTCATCATAACATTTATACCATGTATTTTTCTGTCTTCATCATAGATAGGTCTACAGGATTCTAAAACCTTTATCATATCAGTATAGGGAATTATTTTTTCTATAGATTTGCCAACAGTATCATTCTCTGGGAAGGCTAAAGTTTTTTTTGCCGATGAATTTATGAGGGTTATACTACCATTGGCATCGATGGCAATAATACCTTCCTTTACGGTTTCAAGTATAGCATTTCGTTCTTTAAATAATTTAGCAATCTCACTGGGTTCCAATCCCATAAGACTGTATTTAATACTTCTAGCCAATAATATGGAGCAGAGAAAACCAAATAGAACACCTAGAAATATAGCTAAATGAATATAATTATTTAGTTGGGCATTTTGTTCATAAATTTGCTGATTCAATATACCAACCGACACCATTCCTATCCTTTGATTTTGTGAATTATATATGGGAGTAAAGGCTCTCGTAGACAAACCTAAAGTACCTTCCCCCATGGATATATATTCTTTTCCCTCCAGCAACACCCCTTCTTCATCTCCTCCTACAAAGCGGGAGCCTATTCTAAAAGGATTAGGATGGGAATAACGAATTCCTTCTAAATTGGTGACAACAATAAATTCAACATTTTCTGCAGCTTTGCGGATATTTTCTACTATGGGTTGAATAATCGAAGCTGGGTCCTCTGTTTCAAAGGCATCAACAATACTAGGAATTCGTGCCACCGTCCTGCTTATATTTAATACATTTTTTTCCGTTTCATTTTGAATTGTCTGTTTTGCAAATTTGGTAGTTAAGCCGATGGAAATTAATACAGATGATATTGTAATAATTAAAGACAGCAATATAATTTTAATTACAAGCCTCATATTTTTAATAGATGTCATTATAGTACCTCCCAATAAGGAATTGTAATTTCTCCATTGGTGCATTAAATAGTATATGCTAAATATCAATAGAAAAAAAGAAGGAGTTTCATTTTACTTAATAAAATACTTGCTTATATTTAAATACATTTTTAATTTACTAAATCTATATTCAATTATTGTGGAGGATTTGGACAAGCTTTGTAGAAAGTATAGTACAGTTCAAAATCAGACTGTAGGTTAGTTTAAATACCTCCATCTTATGAACAAAGAAAATTTTAGTGTTTCAATATAATAGTAGTAAAAGGGAAAGAATAATAGTAAATTAGCCTTTATATTTTCCTTAAGAAAGGGGATAGGATGTAATGGAATATAAAATTGTAGGTAGTACGATGCCTTTAGTAGAGTTAACCCTGAAGAAGGGAGAAATTATTAAATCCCAAGCAGGGGCAATGAAATGGATGGATAGTACGGTGGAAATGAAGACAAGTATGGATGGTGGCATTGGAGGATTTTTCAAGCGTAAGATGATGGGAGAAAGCGGTTTTCTAAATTTTTTCAAAGCAGAAAAAGACGGAGATAGAATCGCCTTTGGACACACCTTTCCTGGACATATTCTAGCTATAGATGTCAGCAAAAAATCTATTGTTTGTCAAAAGAGGGCCTTCCTTTGCAGTACAGAAGGAGTAGAGTTACAAATAGCTTTTCAAAAACGGTTAGGTTCAGGCTTTTTTGGTGGAGAAGGTTTTATTATGCAGGAATTGACAGGTCATGGACTGGCTTTTGTAGAAATTGATGGAGAGGCGGTGGAAATGGAGCTTCAAAGAGGTCAATCTATTAAAGTAGAAACTGGAGCCGTTGGCATGTATGAATCTACTGTAGATATGAAGGTTGAAATGGTAAAGGGCTTTAGTAACATTATGTTTGGAGGTGAGGGTCTTTTCCTTACGACATTAACAGGTCCTGGCAGAGTATGGCTTCAAACCATGTCCATCCAAAGCATGGCTGGAGAAATATTTCCATTTTTCCCAAATCCATCTAAATAACATCATGTAAAGGATAAATGAACAAAAAAGTTAAGATGTGTTATATATTCTCACACTAATAAATTAGGGAGAGAATCTAATATGGAGAAGAAAATTATTCACGTGGATATGGATGCTTTTTTTGCTGCTGTTGAGCAAGAGGATAATCCAAAGCTAAAAGGAAAACCCGTTATAGTTGGGGGCAATAGCAATAGGGGTATTGTTGCTACCTGCTCCTATGAAGCTAGAAGGCATGGTATTCATTCTGCTATGCCTATTTTTATGGCTAAGCAAAAGTGTCCCCATGGTATTTATCTTCCAGTAAGGCATAGTCGTTATAGGGAAGTATCTAAAGAAATTTTTCGGATATTTTATGGGATAACTGACTTGGTAGAGCCCTTATCAATTGATGAGGCCTATTTGGATATAACCCATGTTGGGGATGAAGCTTTAAAAATAGCCTATTACATAAAAAAGAAAGTGATGGAGAAGACGGGGCTAACCCTTTCAATCGGAATTTCCTATAATAAGTTTCTAGCAAAGCTGGCCTCTGATTGGAACAAGCCTAAGGGTATTAAGATTATTACCAAGGATATGGTGCCTCATATTTTAAAGCCCCTACCCATTAGAAAGGTGTACGGAATAGGACAAAAGTCAGCTAAAAAATTAAATCAATTGGGAATAATTACGATAGAAGATTTAATGGAGCTGTCAAAGGAGGATATTATTCAGTTTTTAGGGAAAATAGGGGGAGATATCTACCATATGATTCGTGGTATAGATCATAGGGAGGTACAAACTGGTAGGGAAGCAAAATCCATAGGTAGAGAAACAACCCTTCAGAAGGATACAAAGGATAAAGAGCACTTAAAAAGAATTGTCTTAGCATTTTCTAAGGACATAGCCTATTCCTTAAGAAAAAGAAACCTAGGGGCCAAAACCATTACTATAAAAATAAAAGAAGCTGACTTTATCAATCATACAAAAAGTAAAACCCTTTCCCACTATGTGGATTCATGGGAGGAGGTTTATGAGATAGCCAGTGATATTTTAGATGAAATAATTTTCCAGAAGGAAATACGGCTGATTGGCATCTCAACCTCAAATTTTTCAGCTGAAAAGGTAGAACAATTGAGCTTTTTTGATATACACTCCTCTTAATGTTCCTCTGTTTTAATCATATCATATAAATACCATTGGCCTGTTTTAGCATCCCACTGAAGCAGGCTATTGTTTTCTTCTATCCAACAAGATACTTCTTAGGATTTTTTATCTCCTAAAATTAATCGTAGGTTTTTGATATTCTCCTCAGGAAAAACTGAGCTTTTTTCTTCAATAAAGCCACTGATATAAGAAGCAATTATTGGAGGATAGAAGTAAATAAAAGCAGTTGATTGCATCAATAAAAATAGAAAAATATTGAAAGATAGAAGGATTTATGAGAAGTTTGTCTAATTTTAGTAACAAGAAATTTCTTATTATGAATAAAACTAGTTGGAGGAAAACACCATGTTTAAAAAAAGCATTATAATTATTTTACTCAGTATAATAGTATTAACCAGTTTAACATTAGGATTTATGTATGAACCCTTGAGGGTTATGGGAAGTAATTATATCAATAGGAGTAGTGGGATTGTTGGTAGGATTTCAAAATTTTTTAAAGGTGAAGAGGCAATAGAATCTTCTAAGGTGGAGGGTTTGGAAATCCTGCTGGATGAAATTGACGAGATAAATTCAATAGAAAATGGAGGCCTGTATCAGCAGACCTATAGGGAAAAAACCTATAATGATGGGGTTAGAAGCTTTAGTGTAGGTGATGACAATAAAGCAGACTCTATTGCGGTTTTAATGTATCATCATCTTTTGAAGGAGGATGAAAATACCTTATATCAAAATAATGATAGTGTCATTACTGTAGAAGATTTTCAAGAACAAATGAAAGTCCTCCATGACCATAGCTATCATACAATTACCCTTTATGAATTAGAGCAGTTTTTATTAGGAAATCTAGATTTGCCTAAAAACACAGTAGTCATTACGTTTGATGATGGCTATTTAAGTAATATCCAATATGCTTATCCCATACTAAAGGAATATGGGTTTAAAGCAAGTAACTTTCTTATTACCCATAAGTTAATGGAAACATCAGAGGAGTTTGATCCCGATAAACTACAATACTTAAGCTGGCAGGATATGGTCAATACCCTAGACGTATTTACCTACGATAATCACACCCATGATCTCCATAGGTTAGAGGACAAAAAGGGATACTTAATCACAAAGCCTGTCGATGATGTGGTGGAGGATTTACATTTAAATATGAAATTAACGGACAGTCCTTATTTTGCCTATCCCTATGGACAATATAACGGAGAAACCCTATATATATTACAAAACCTAGATATGAGAATGGCCTTTACAGTGAAAGAAGGGCCTGTAAAAAGGGGAGACGATCTATTGCAGTTAAAGCGGTATGGTATTTTTCCTCATACTGGTATAAATGAATTTAAGAAAATAGTAGGCATAAAATAACAAATCTTCGTAGAAAATGGTTGTATCCACAACAAAGAAAAATAGAGGTTTTTCACCAGGAGGAATATAATCTTTAAATTAGGGGGATAAATGGTGAAGAAAATAAATGATGATAAAATAAATAAAATGCCAATAGCACTGTTTAATGGTACAGTAGCTACAACAAATGGTATCTATCAAATTTCTAATATAACGATTGAGGAAGCGAAAGCCCTTATTCAGGAGCATAGTTATATTTCTGCTATAGGTCATGAGGCCACAGCCCAGGCTATGTCAGATTTGTTAGGGGTTGGGGTAGAGATGAATCGTATCCAATTTTTTCAGGAGGTGGGACAAAAAGCAATTGTTTTAAAGCTGAATGTAAGACCCCCTGAAGGCGTTATATTAACTAGAGAGGAAATTGAAAAAGTAGGTTACTCCTTTAAGCTTATGGAAAGATTACAATGATTGATGAAAAAGTAATGGTGGAGGCATTGGGTCCTCCTTTTTTTACTTTTAAAAAACATATTATAGCAGTATAATGATATTAACATATAGTTAATTTATTTAAATTATCTTATGACTGTTGACATAAAGATAGATAGGGAGATGAAGAAAACAATGGATAAAATTGAAACGTCTGATAAAGGTAGGTTTGTGGGAGTGTTTTTGGTGGTTACTGCCTTTCTACTTTGGGGATTTTTACCTCTTTATTGGAAACTATTACAAGAAGTACCTGCTGATGAAATATTGGCCCATCGAATTGTTTGGTCTTTTATGTTATTAACTGTTATATTAGCTTACAAAAAACGTTTTAGTAAGATAAAGGAGGTATTTTCCAATAAGAAAACCCTCTTATTAGTAACGCTTTGTTCTATAACAATTTCTATGAACTGGTTTCTTTACATATGGGCTGTTAATTCTAACTTTGTGGTGGAGGTTAGTATGGGCTATTATATTAACCCATTGGTGGTAATTACGCTAGCTATGGTAGTACTGAAGGAAAAACTTGATTTTCAAAAAATTCTAGCTATTATTTTGGCTGCCCTAGGGGTGATAATTCTAACCATTCAATATGGAAAGGTTCCTTGGATTGCTTTGATTTTAGGTGTAACATTTGCTTTTTATGGACTGCTTAAAAAGCTTGTGGAGGTAGATTCTATTACTGGTTTATTTTTGGAAACCCTACTAGTTATGCCAATTGCTTTATTTTATATCATTTTTAAAGAAATAAATGGTACTGGCTCTTTAACAAAGGTACCTATGAGTACTTTAATAATTCTATCCTTAGCAGGAATAGCAACAGCAGTGCCCTTAATGATGTTTGGAGAAGCAGCAAAGCGGGTGCCCCTCTCCATGGTGGGCTTTGCTCAATATATTTCACCTACCATAAGCCTATTTCTTGGAATTTTTGTATTCAAAGAGGAATTTACTTTAATTCACTTTTTTAGCTTTGGATTTATATGGTGTGGATTGATTATCTATTCCCTATCTCAAGTAAGGATGCTTAAGAAAATTCCTAGAAAGGAAGTTCAAAGCCTAGAATAGATAGTACATTAGAAAATAAGCAAGAAGTATTTTGTTAGAGAATAATTAAAAAGGAAACTGAAGGGAAACATACGAAGAAGAGGAAGGTTTATTTTTTACTAACATTAACTTTTCTCTTTTTTCTTTTTTGTTGTGGAGCTATTAAACATTTTATAAAATGGTAGAATAATATTATCAATTAAAAAGGAGCTAAAGAAATGACCAAAGAAGTAAAAGTATTGATCATAGGTGGAGGAGCATCAGGACTTATTGCTGCTATTGCTGCTGCAAGAAATGGAGCGAAGGTTACTATTTTAGAAAAAATGGATCGGGTAGGGAAGAAATTATTAGCTACTGGTAATGGAAGATGTAACTTAACAAATATCAACATGGATCTACGTTTTTTTCATGGAAAAAATGTAAAGTTTGCTCAAGGCATATTAAGAGCCTTTGACGTAGAACAAACCTTGACTTTATTTGAGTATTTAGGGATAGCCTATAAAGTAGAAGAGGGGGGCAAGGTATTTCCTATGTCAGACCAGGCATCAAGCGTATTAGATGTCTTAAGGTATCAGCTTGAGGAACTTAAAATAGAGGAATGCTGTAATGCAGAAGTTGTTAGAATAATAAGGGATAAGGAGGGCTTTAGGATTGTATTAAAGGATGGGAAAAGCGTGGGGGGTGACAAGGTCATCATTGCTACTGGAGGAAAAGCTGGACCCCAGTTTGGTTCTGATGGAGAGGGATATAAATTACTAGAAGAACTAGGTCATAGTGTCATAGAACCTATTCCAGCTCTAGTACAATTAAAACTAAAGGCATCCTTCCTGAAGGCATTAAAGGGAGTAAAGTTTATAGGAGAAGCCTCTATTATGATGGAAGAGAAGGCTTTGCGTACAGAAGCAGGAGAAATCCTTTTTACAGATTACGGCATTTCTGGGCCACCAATTTTGCAGTTAAGTCGTAGGGCTTCAACTGCCTTAACCAATGAAAAGACAAAAATCCATATAAGGTTAAATATGTTTCCTCATTTAACTGAAAAAGAATTAATGGAGTTGTTAGAGATTCGTTTAGGTTATCAGCCCCAAAAACCTCTGGACTTCAGTTTTATAGGATTGTTAAATAAACGTCTAATTCCTGTGGTGTTAAAGGAGGCAGGGGTGAAGGAGTTGCAAAAAAAGTGTGGAGAAGTTTCTCAAAAGGAATTAAAGAATATCATAAAAATTTTAAGACAGTGGGAAATAGAGGTTGTTGGAACCCAATCCTGGAAAAATGCACAAACTACAGCAGGGGGAGTGAATGTAGAGGATATCAATGGGAAAACCTTGGAATCTAAATTGATTCCAGGTCTATACCTGGCAGGAGAAGTTATTGATATCGATGGGGATTGTGGAGGATTTAATCTTCAATGGGCATGGTCCTCAGGTTATATAGCTGGGGAATATGCTGGGTTGTCATAGGAAATAAGGAAGGAGTATTAACATGATTCGAGTACCAGATATAAAATTACCTATAGATCATCAACAGGAGGAGATAAAAAAAGCTATTATAAAAAAATTAAGAATAAGAGAAGAGGATTTAACAGCCTATACCATATATAAACAGTCGGTGGATGCCAGAAAGAAAGATAAAGTAGACTTTGTGTATACAATAGATGTAGAAGTAAATCAAGAAAATAAAATTTTAAAAAAGATAAAGGATAAAAAAATTACCCTAACCCCTGATATGAAATACACACCAGTGAAAAAAGGAGGAATAAAGCTGCAGAATCCTCCTATTATCATTGGCACCGGCCCAGCTGGGCTGTTTGCAGGTCTGATTTTAGCTCAAGCAGGCTACTGTCCTATTTTGCTGGAAAGGGGAAAGGATGTAGACAATAGAACAATGGATATACAGGATTTTTGGACAAAGGGTAGATTAAATACTGAATCTAATGTCCAGTTTGGTGAGGGTGGAGCTGGAACATTTTCTGATGGCAAGCTCACAACACAGATTAAGGATATTCGATGCCGTAAGGTTTTAGAAGAACTGACGAAGGCAGGAGCACCACCAGAGATTATGTATAGTAGCAAGCCCCACATTGGAACCGATATTTTAAGGGATGTTGTAAAAAAAATAAGAGAAGAAATTATAGCTTTTGGGGGGAAGGTTTTATTTGAAAAGAAGGCTACAGATTTACTATTGCATGAAGGTGAAATAAAGGGTGTTGTTGTAAATAATAGGGAGACCATCGAGGGAGAGGTGGTTTTGTTAGCAATTGGGCACAGTGCTAGGGATACCTTTGAAGTTCTTTACAACCAAGGTGTGGAAATCCATCAAAAGCCTTTTTCTATAGGGGTAAGAATTGAGCACCCCCAGAGCCTAATTGATGTTGCTCAATATGGCTCCTTTGCCAATCATCCAAAGCTTGGGGCAGCTGATTACAAAATGGCCCATCACTGTAGTAACCAACGTTCAGCCTATACTTTTTGCATGTGTCCTGGAGGACAGGTGGTGGCGGCAGCATCAGAGGAGGGTGGTGTAGTTACCAATGGTATGAGTGAGTATGCTAGGGATAAGACTAATGCAAATAGTGCTCTTTTGGTAGGGGTAAATCCTGAAGATTTTGAAAGCACCCACCCTTTAGCTGGAATGTATTTTCAAAGAAAGTGGGAGCAAAAAGCTTTTGAAATAGCTGGTGGAAACTATTTGGCTCCTGCACAACTAGTCAAGGACTTCCTAAACAATCGAGTTTCTCAAGAGTTTGGCAAGGTTCAACCCTCCTATACACCTGGGGTGGTATTGACGGATTTAACAAAATGTCTCCCTGATTTTGTGGTGGAAGCTATGAAGGAGGCTATTGTAGCCCTAGATCATAAATTAAAGGGATTTAACTTAGGGGATGCTATCATGACAGGAGTGGAGAGTAGAAGCTCCTCCCCAATTCGCATTAAGCGGGATAAAACCTTTGAAAGCAATATTAAAGGTTTATATCCATGTGGTGAAGGAGCTGGTTATGCTGGAGGTATTATTTCAGCAGCAGTAGATGGAATAAAAGTAGCAGAAGGCGTGATAGGCAATTTCAATTATTTTAAATGCTGAAAAAAATGTAAGTTTTCAAAATATTTAAGTTGATTTTTTTCCCATGATAAGGTAAACTATATACAATAAACTAGTGTTAAATCGAACATAATGTATGATTTGACACTAGTTTACAAATCAGGAGCTTATCTGTAATCACATAGCATTTTGTAAGAGTTGGTTTAAAGTTTTATTATAGTTCATTTAATTATTGATAAAAATTTTTCTAATTATAAAATCTGACAATAAGCGGGATATTACAATGGCGAACTATATATTTGCCGTTTTTTGCTTTATTAAAGAGTTGGATAATTAGAATATAGCATGGATTTTTATTTATTAATTTAAATACCATAAAATTTTAAATACTTAAACTGCATAACTCTGTACAATTATGTAGAAAGGGGTGAGGGTAAGCGAGATTTAATATTTAATTGGAAAAGAATTTATCAAAGTAAGAAAATAAGGGGGAGAATTTTATGTTTAAAAAATTATTAGCTTTATTATTAATTACTGCTTTAGTATTTAGTTTAGCAGCGTGTGGAGGAAACGAACCTGCTAGCACTCCAGCAGATGGAGAAGAACCAGCAGCTGCTGAAGAAGGATTAGGTTTTAAAATTGGTTTAGCAACTTCAACTGTATCTCAAAATGAGGAAGAGTTTAGAGCAGGTGAAGAAATGGTGGCTAGATATGGTGCTGATGTAATCACACACGTTACATATCCTGACAGATTTATGCAAGAACAAGAAACTACTATTTCTCAAATCGTTTCTTTAGCTGCAGACCCAGAAGTGAAGGCAATTATTGTTGTTCAAGCAGTACCAGGAACAGCAGCAGCTTTCCAAACAATCAAAGAAACTAGAGATGATATTGTATTAATTGCTGGAAATGCCCATGAAGATCCAGACCTAATTGCATCCCGTGCTGATGTAGTTTTAGACGTTGATCAATTAACTCGTGGAGTAACTATTGTACAAGATGCTCAAAAAATGGGAGCAGATACCTTTGTACACTATTCCTTCCCAAGACATATGTCCTATGATCTTTTATCTCAACGTAGAGATATTATGAAGAAAACTGCTGAAGAGTTAGGTTTAAAATTTGTTGAAGTAGATGCTCCAGACCCAATGGGTGATGCAGGTATCCCTGGAACACAACAATTTATTTTAGAAGATATTCCGAGACAAGTAGCAGCATTGGGAAAAGATACGAACTTCTTTGGAACTAACTGTGCTATGATGGAACCAATGATTCGTAAAGTATTAGAAGAAGGCGCTATCTATACTGAGCAATGCTGTCCATCTCCATACCATGCGTATCCTGGGGCTCTAGGAATTGAAATTCCTGCTGACAAGGCTGGAAACGTAGACTTTATGCTAGAACAAATCAAAGAAAAAGTTGCAGAAGCTGATGGTACTGGAAGAATGGCTAGCTGGAGAGCACCTGCAAGTATGGCTATGGTTAGAGCTGGGGTAGAATATGGTGTTGCTTTTGCAAAAGGAGAAATTGATAAATTTGATGAAGGTAAGATGGGAGAAATGTTAGCACAAGAAACTGGTGGAGATGTTCAACTTCAATCATTAGACGGTCTACCAAACTTCTTGATGTTTGTTGCTGGCTTAGAAATATTCTAATAAATATTGTCTATATAAAAGGCAAAATAATAGGATGAACTTTATTGAGGTTGCCAATTGGCAACCTCAATATTTACGACATCCACCGTCAAAGGAGGGAAACACTTTGGTGACAGATTATTTGTTGCAGATAAAAAATGTAAGTAAGGAATACTCTGGAAATAGAGTACTAAAAAACATTAATATTAACATCAAGCCTGGGGAAATCCATGGTTTAGTAGGAGAAAATGGTGCGGGAAAGTCAACATTAATGAATATTTTGTTCGGGATGCCAGTAATTCATAGTACTGGTGGATATGAGGGAGATATTATTATTGATGGAAAAGTTGTTAATCCTGCAACGCCTAAGGAATCCATGGAACTAGGAATCGGTATGGTACATCAGGAATTTATGTTGATTCCTGGATTTAGTATTACAGAAAATATTAAACTCAATAGAGAAGTTACAAAAGATAACCTTTTTAGTCGAATTTTAGGACCTAAGATGAAGACTTTGGATTTTAAACAAATGGGAAAAGATAGCCGAAAGGCTTTAGATACTCTAGGGATGTCTATAGACGAGTGGCTACCTGTGGAGGGATTACCGGTAGGATACATGCAGTTTGTAGAAATAGCCAGGGAAATCGACAAACAAAACTTAAAGCTACTAGTTTTTGATGAACCCACTGCAGTATTGGCAGAATCAGAGGCAGATAAGTTTCTAGAGGTAGTAAAGAAACTATCTGGTTTAGGAATTGCAATTTTATTTATTTCCCATAGGTTAGATGAAATTATTGAAATAACTGACAATATTACTGTATTGAGGGATGGAGAAGTGGTTAGCAGCCTAGCAACAAAGGATGCTGATGTCCATAAAATTGCTGAATTAATGGTGGGTAGAAAAATTGAAAACACCAATATTGTCAAAACCTTTAAAGAGGAAGCAGAAAATGAAGACTATATTTTAGAGTTAAAGGATCTTTATGTGGATATGCCTGGTGAAATGATAAAGGGCTTAAACCTTAGAGTGCGTAGAGGAGAGATTTTAGGGATTGGTGGTTTAGGGGGACAAGGAAAAATTGGTGTTGCCAATGGTATTATGGGCCTATACCCTACAAGAGGAGAAATCATAAAGGATGGTAAACCACTTCCTTTGAATAACCCTAAGAAGGCACTAGATTTGGGTGTTGCCTTTGTAACGGAGGATAGAAGAGGAGTAGGGTTATTGCTGGATGATTCTATAGAACATAATATTGCTATTTCAGCACTTCAAATAAAAGAAAAGTTTATCAATAAAAGAGCTGGCATTCGTATGATGGATGAAAAAGGGGCTAGGGAGCATGCTTTAAATATGATTAAAGAGCTGGACATCCGTTGTACAGGTCCAAAACAGCTGACCCGCAGGCTAAGTGGTGGAAATCAGCAGAAGGTATGTATTGCCAGGTCATTGACCCTAGATCCCGATATTATATTGGTATCGGAGCCTACTAGGGGAATTGATATTGGAGCTAAGAAAATTGTTCTTGATTTGTTAGAAAGATTGAGTAAAGAATTGGGTATGACAGTAATCATAACCTCCAGTGAATTGGCAGAGCTTCGTTCAGTTTCCGATAGAATCGCTATTGTATTTGAAGGAAAACTAGAGGGAATTTTAGCTCCCGATGCCAGTGATGTTGATTTTGGGTTAATGATGGCTGGAGAATATGGCAAAGAGGAGGTATCATAGCATGGAGGGTTTTAAAAAAATTGTAGATAAGGTAGGATATCCTAGATTTATTATTGGAGGATTTCTATTCATCCTATGTGTTATAGCCGCTATGCTAGCGATACCAATTCCTGGACTTATAGGAGATATTCTTACCCGTGTTGGTATGAATGGTATACTGGTATTGGCTATGGTACCTGCTATTCAAGCTGGGGTAGGCTTGAACTTTGCTCTGCCCTTGGGGATTGTATGTGGGTTAATAGGAGCATTGGTTAGTATAGAGTTTAAATTAAGTGGTTTTACAGGTTTTTTTACTGCTTTAATAGTTGCAATTCCTTTAGCCGCCATCGTTGGATACTTTTATGGACAAATGTTAAATCGTATTAAAGGACAGGAAATGACGGTAGGAACCTATGTAGGATTTTCTGCAGTATCTGCAATGTGTATATTTTGGTTATTGGCACCCTTCAGAAGTCCAGAACTAATATGGGCCTATGGTGGTACGGGTTTAAGGGTTACAGTTTCTCTTGAGTCCAGTATTGATAAGATTTTAAATGGGTTTTTAAGTTTTAATGTTGCAGGTATTCAGGTACCTACAGGATTGCTGGGATTCTTTGGAATTTGCTGTTTAGCTGTATGGCTGTTTAGTAAGACCAAAAGCGGGGTTATCATGAATGCTGCTGGGGCAAATGAAAAGTTTGCTACAGCTACAGGAATTAATGTAAATAAACAGAGGATTTTAGGTGTAACACTATCCACAGTTCTAGGAGCTATTGGAATTATTGTTTACAGTCAGTCCTTTGGGTTTTTACAGTTATACAACGCACCTCTATACTCAGCATTACCTGCAGTAGCGGCAGTATTAATTGGTGGTGCCTCCATTAAAAAAGCTACGATTACCCATGTTATCATTGGAACCTTTTTGTTTCAAGCCCTGTTGGTGGTATCACTTCCTGTAATTAATATATTAGCTGATGGAAGTATGTCGGAGGTTATTCGAATTATTATCAGTAATGGTATTATTCTATATGCCTTAACGAGAGAAACAGGAGGTGACCTAGCATAATGGACAACAATGTAAAAATAGAAGAAGTAAAACTCAAAAAACAAAGTTCTTCAGATTTAGTTATGAAATTTATTGTGCCAATTGTATTTATTGCATTATGTGGAGTCGGTTATCAACTTTCTGGACTGCGTTTTACATTTGTGTTAAATGAAGTACTTACGAGATTAGCTAGAAACTCCTTTTTGGTTATATCTCTTATCATTCCAGTTATCGCTGGGATGGGTTTGAACTTTGGTATTGTATTGGGTGCTATGGCTGGGCAAATCGCACTAATTTTTATTACAGATTATTCAATTCAAGGCCTGAGTGGGTTTTTCCTTGCAGTGCTGTTTTCTACCCCTATAGCTATTGTCTTTGGATATTTAGTAGGACAGGTTTTAAACAGAGCTAAAGGGAAAGAAATGATTACCAGTATGATATTAGGATTTTTTTCCAATGGTCTATACCAATTATTTTTCTTAGTGTTTGCTGGAACAATTATTCCCTTTAGAAAAGAGGGAATGCTATTGTCCACTGGAGTAGGTGTTAGAAACAGTGTTGACCTTGATGGGGTTCGACATGCTCTAGATAATGTTTGGAAAATTAGACCTTATCCTGGCTTAGCAATACCGGTGGGTACATTAATCATTGTTGGGGTATTATGTGTAGCATTAACCTTTTTCCTTAAAACAAAGCTAGGACAGGAAATGCGTACAGTTGGACAAAATATGCATATTGCCCAGGTAGCAGGAATTAATGTTAACAGAACAAGAATTATTGCTATCATTATTTCTACTGTATTGGCGGCATGGGGACAAATTATCTTCCTACAGAACATAGGTACTTTGAACACCTATGGAAGCCATGAACAGGTAGGACTTTTTGCCGTAGCTTCCCTATTAATTGGTGGTGCTTCTGTTACAAAGGCTACCTATGGTCAGGCTCTATTGGGAACCTTCCTTTTCCATATGCTATTTATTTTATCTCCAATGGCAGGACAAAACTTGATGGGGGACAGCCAGATAGGAGAGTTCTTTAGGGTATTTGTAGCCTATGGTGTTATTGGATTAGCTTTATTATTACATGCTTGGCAGAAAAAAGGAAAGAAATAAAATTAATATAAATACAAATTATTTTTCCAAATCCTCTGGTTTTATGCTGGAGGATTTAGAATTTTAAACAGGTTATTAATTTTCATTTTATTCTAAAAAAAAGCTTGACAAAGTATTTTGCCCGTAGTAGGATAGAGATTAATATTATATAAGCATGCATATATATTTGAAAAAAATAAATATTTATTGAAATGCTATGAAGGAGAATAGTAAACAGTCAAAAGGTTATAGAGAGCCAATGGTTGGTGGAAATTGGTGCTGGAAGCTGTTGAATCTACTCTGGAGCAGAAGGGCAAAACCCTTTTCGGTCTAAACCGTTATCTTATTGTGAGGTCATAATTTCGTGACAAATCAAGGTGGCACCACGTGAGTACATACTGCTCCCGTCCTTGGCGTAATAGCCAAGGAGGGGAGTTTTTTATTTATCAAGAATTTTACTGAACTGATTTAATAAAGTTATAGATGGAGGTTGAAGGAAATGAAAAAAGAAAAATTACTAATGACTCCAGGACCAACAATGGTACCCCCAGCTGTATTAATGGCTGGAGGGGAGCCTATGATTCATCATCGTACCCCTGAATATAGCCAACTTTTTAGGGAATTAAATAAAAATTTAAAAACCATATTTCAGACACAAAACCCTGTTCTTACCTTTCCCGCAGCAGGAACTGGTGGGTTAGAAGCAGCAGTAGTTAACTTTTTTTCTCCTGGGGATAGGGTGTTGTGTACTAGCATTGGAGTATTTGGAGATAGAGTTGCTACTATTGCAAAGGCTTTTGGGCTAAATGTAGAAAAGCTTACAGTTCCTTTAGGTGAAGCAGTAGATCCCCGAATAATAGAGGAAAAGCTAAAAGAACAAAACTATAAAGGAGTTTTTGTAACCCATAATGAGACTTCAACTGGAGCCTATAATGATATAGAGGCTATTGGAAAAATAACCAAGAACAAAGACATTTTATTGATAGTAGATGCAGTAAGCTCCCTGGGGGGATTGGATTTAAAAACAGATGAATGGGGAGTAGATGTGGTCATCACCGCTTCACAAAAGGCATTAATGGCACCTCCAGGATTAACTTTTTTAAGTGTTAGTAATAAGGGATGGGAAGCAGCCCAAAATAGTACATCTCCAAAGTTTTACTGGGATGTAATTAAGGCAAGGAAAGCTATGGAAAAGCCCTCCCCACAAAACCCCTACACCCCAGCCGTATCCTTGTTAAGATCAGTAAATAAAGCACTAGAATTAATTATTGAAGAAGGTCTACAGGAAGTTTTCCATCGACACAGTCAATTGGCAAAAGCCACTAGAGCTGCAGTAGAGGCTTTAGGACTAAAGCTTTTTGCAGCACCCCAAGCAAGATCTAATGTGATCACCTCTATCAAAATGCCGGAGGGAATAGATGGTGAAAAAGTAAAAAAACAGATGGCTGAAAAGTATGGTGTTATCACAGCGGGGGGACAAGAGGATTTAAAGGGAAAAATTTTAAGGATTGGGCATATGGGATATGTCCATGAGGGAGATATTATACAAACTATAGCTGCCTTAGAAAAAGCTTTAATTGATGTGGGGTATCCTATAGAAAAGGCCGTAGGTATAAAGGCAGCATTGGAAGTATTCAATTAATTTAAATTTAGAAAAGGGGGAAATAAAGATGAAAATATTAGTTACAGAGAAAATTGCTGATCAAGGTATAGAGGTTTTAAAGAAATCTGGGATGGAAGTGGATGTAAAGCTGGATATTGAAAGAGGGGAATTACTAGAAATCATCAAAAACTATGATGCTATTGTGGTTCGAAGTGTAACAAAGATAGATGAAGAATTTTATCAACACGCTGTGAATTTAAAGGTAGTTGGAAGAGCAGGAAATGGTGTAGATAATATTGAGATGGAGGGGGCAACCGAAAGAGGCATTATTGTAGTAAATACACCTGAAGCCAACATCGTTTCAGCAGCAGAGCATACAATTGGACTTTTAATTGCATCATGCCGAAATATACCTCAAGCCAACAATCATATAAAAAACAGACAATGGGACAGAAGTGGATTTAAGGGTGTAGAATTACAGGGAAAAACGGCAGGTATTGTGGGATTAGGAAGAATAGGCTCTCTAGTAGCCACTAGGCTACAGGGCTTTGGCATGAAGGTAATAGCCTATGATCCCTACATTACAGATGAACGGTTTAAAAAGTTTGGCGTAGAAAAAAAGGAAAACCTTCAAGATTTAGTAAAGGAATCGGATTTTATATCTGTTCATACCCCAAAAACAGAAGAAACCTTTGGTATGATCGGTGATGAGGAGTTTAAAATAGCTAAAAAAGGTGTTCGTGTAGTGAACTGTGCTAGAGGTGGCATTATTGATGAAGATGCATTGGTAAAGGCAATGAAGGAAAATATTGTAGCTAGTGCTGGTATTGATGTATTGGTAGATGAGCCCAATACCACCTCACCCCTCTTAGATCTTAACAATGTCATCATTACCCCCCATCTTGGTGCAGATACAGTGGAGGCTCAAAATAACGTTGGAGTTACCATAGCCCATGAAGTGTTAAGTGCCTTAAAAGGAGAAATGGTTCCTAACGCAGTAAATCTACCAACCCTACACCATCAAGAGTTAGAAGCCATAAAGGCGTATCTACAACTAGGTGAAATTCTAGGAAAACTATATCATCAATTGGAAAAAGAAGCCATCGAAAAGATAGAAATAGTCTATAGGGGAACGGTAGCAGAAATGGAGACTTCAGCAGTGACTCTGGCTATACTAAAGGGGGTTTTTGAACCTATATTAAAGGAACGTGTAAACTATGTAAACGCTAGATTAACTGCAAAAAATAGAGGAATAAAGGTAATAGAAAGTAAGGAAACAGTAAACGGCGATTATATGAATTTAATTCGATTAAATATTACTGCTAACAATAAGGTTTTTACAGTAGCCGGCACAGTATTTGCTAAAAAGGATTTGAGAATTGTAGATGTAAATGGCTTTGAGTTCGATGTAAATCCTACACCCTATATGTTGATAGCTAATAACATTGATAAACCTGGAATGATAGGTCAAATAGGAACTTTATTAGGAGCCAGCAAGATCAATATAGCCACCATGCAGGTAGGTAGAAATGTTAAAGGACATGAAGCTATGATGGTTTTAACTGTTGACTCTGAGGTGACAAAGGAAACACTAAAACTTATCAGTAATGTAGAAGGTATCTTAAAAATTAAATTTGCAAAACTGTAGAAGGGTGGGGAAAAGGGATATGAAAAAATATAAAATAGCTGTTATTCCAGGAGATGGCATAGGAAATGAGGTTACAGCGGAAGGGGTAAAGGTATTAGATACCTTTGCTGCCCTTAAAGGAGACATACACTTTGATTATGAATATTTTCCTTGGGGCTGTGAGTATTATCTAAAAACTGGAAACATGATGGACCCCAACGGATTAAAGATTTTAAAGGATTTTGATGCTATCTTATTAGGTGCTGTAGGATATCCTTCTGTACCTGATCACATTTCTCTTCATGGACTGCTTTTAAAAATACGACAGGGTTTTAATCAATCGGTTAACTTAAGACCTATAAAGCTGCTGCCTGGAGCACCTTGTCCTCTTAAAGATAAAAGACCAGAGGATATTGATTTTATTGTGGTAAGAGAAAATGTAGAAGGTGAATATGCAGGGGTAGGAGGAGTTAGATTTGCTGATAGGCCAGAGGAAATAGCCCTACAAACAGCAGTATTTACCAGAAAAAACACAGAAAAAATTATGGAATATGCTTTTCAATTAGCTAGAAAACGAAATAAGTATAAGAAGGTTACCAATGTTACAAAATCCAATGCACTAAATTACAGTATGGTGTTTTGGGATAAAATTTTTACAGAGCAGGCAGAAAATTATAGAGATATTATAACAGAAACCCACCATGTTGATGCAGTTACCATGTATTTTTTACAAAAGCCAGAAACCTATGACGTATTGGTGGCATCCAATCTCTTCGGAGATATTATTACTGATTTAGGAGCAGCTTTACAGGGTGGATTAGGCTTTGCTGCCAGTGGCAACTTGAACTTAGAGAAGGAATACCCCTCTATGTTTGAGCCAGTCCATGGTTCAGCCCCTGATTTAGCCGGTAAACAGGTTGCTAATCCTATCGCCATGATTTGGACAGTAAAAATGCTATTAGATCATTTATTAGAAGATTGTGACACAGAAAGGATTACTGAGGCTATTACAGAAATTTTACTGGAAGGTAAAACACTGACACCAGATTTAAAGGGAACAGCAAAAACCCATGAAGTTGGGGATGCAGTATGTGAGAGACTAAAAAGGCTTTTAGGTTAAGGATAAAAAGTGTTTAACCTATGGTAGTGGGAGTGATAACATATGGACTATATAAATATTTTAAATCGTATAGGATATGCAGCAACCCTAGGAGAAGAAAATATATTGACGGCCTTGGATTTTGCTAAGGAGAATGGGTTTCCTTCTGTAGAAATCAATTTAAATGTTCCTGCATTTTTTCCTGAAAACTATAGTAGAGAGCAGCGCAAAGCTATTAGAGCAAGGGTAGAGAAGGAAAAGATAGCTTTAAGCTTCCATGCTCCTGAGGATATTCCCCTTTATCATCTACATGATGGTGTAAGAAAAGAAGGACTTGAACGGCTAAAGGAATGTATAGATTTTGGGGCTGAGATTGGGGGACAAAAGATTACCTTTCATCCTGGAGATTCCGTTTGTTTTACCCAAACCGATAAAAAAATTTATCTTCAAGAAATTTATGGTGGGGAATTTGCAAAATTGTTGAAGGAAAGCTTAATAGAATTAAGGAAGCATGCTATGGGAAAAATCATGCCTTGTATTGAAAATGTAGGGAATTTCAATGGTATGATAAAAAAAGTATTAGAAGAATTATTGCCTCAAGGGGATTTATACCTTACATGGGATATTGGTCACTCCTATGGAAAGCAGGGGGATATAGATTTTTTTATGAGTAATTTAAAATATGTAAGAAACTGCCATATCCATGACCATAATGGTGTTCAGGATCATCAGGTTATAGGAGAAGGAAAAATAAATTTTCAATATTATTTTAATCAGTTAGAGGACATAGATACCTCCTTCATTTTAGAAGTTCGTCCCGTGGAGAAGGCCTTGATATCTAGAGAAAATTTGCAAAGGATACTTCAAAAGTTTTAGAGGAATAGGTAAAAATATATATTTTATAATTGACAATATTATATAACCTATGATAACATACTTTCAAATGTATAATAACATGCAAACCTTTAAAGTGGTCCAGAGAGGCCAGAAAGGATGGATAACTATGACAAGTATATTTAAAAATATATTTGAGGTATTTTTCATATTTAAAAACCTAAGGACAATAATAAGATTATTAATTTTTATAATCTTATTATTGTCCTTTTTGTTTTGCAAAAATTCCTACAGCTTAACAAAAACTGTGGTTAGTGAAAAGTCCTATATCAGTAGAGAAAAAATATAGAGGAGATGAAAAAATGAAGCTGTTAATTAAAAACGGAAGAATTATTGATCCTATATCCAACACCGATGAGGTCAAGGACTTAATGATAGAAGATGACAAAATAGTCGCTGTTAAAAAGAACATAGAAGAGAAGGTCGACAAAATTATCGATGCAAAGAACTGTTGGGTTGTACCGGGATTAATTGATATCCATGTTCATTTAAGGGAACCAGGATTTGAGGATAAAGAAACGATATCCTCTGGCAGTCAAAGTGCAGCCAAGGGAGGATTTACTACTATATGCTGTATGCCAAATACCAATCCAGTAATAGATAATAAGGATGTTGTAAAGTATATTCAAGAAAAAGCAAACAAAGAAGCTTTGGTAAATATTTTGCCTATAGGTGCCATTACAAAGGGCCAAGAAGGCAGAGAACTGGCGGCAATTGAAGAAATGATGGAGGCTGGAATTTGTGGAATTAGTGAAGACGGAAAGGCGGTTATGAAGGCAACCCTTATGGAGGAGGCATTAGAGGTGGCTAGTAAATTAAAATTACCAGTCTTTTCCCACTGTGAGGACCATGATCTTTCTAATGATGGGGTTATGAATGAAGGGGATAGGTGTAGGGAGCTGGGGCTGAAGGGGATAAGTCCAGATGCTGAAGAAATCATTGCTGCACGAGACATATTTTTAGCACAGAAGCTAGATGTTAAACTTCATCTCTGTCACATTAGTACCCAAGGAACAGTAGAGATTCTAAGGCAAAGCAAAAAAAGAGATAAGAGGATAACAGCAGAAGTATGCCCCCATCACTTTACATTAACGGAGGAGGCTGTGACACCCAACAATACCAATACCAAAATGAATCCTCCCTTAAGAACCTATAAAGACATAGAAGCTATCAAAGAAGCTCTAAGGGATGGAACAATAGATATTATAGCAACCGATCATGCTCCCCATCATGAGAGGGAAAAGAACCTTTCCTATGTAGAGGCGCCCTTCGGCATTGTAGGCTTAGAAACAGCGGTGCCACTGGTGATAACAGAGTTGGTGGACAAAGGAATCTTAACACCAATACAAATGATAGAAAAAATGAGTACAAAGCCTGCTGCGTTGCTGGGATTAGATAAAGGAGAATTAAAGATAGGGAAGATAGCTGATGTAACCATCATCAATCCCTATGAAGTCTATGATATAGATATAAATAAGTTTGCATCAAAGGGAAAAAACAGTCCTTTTCATGGGAAGACAGTAAAAGGAAAAGTAAACTATACGATTGTAGCTGGGAAGTTGATTGTAGAAAATGGAGAACTTTTGGTAGATAAACAATAAGGAGGAGGATGGAATGATAGATAGATTGATAGAAAAAATTGAAGCATTACAAAATCCTACAGTGGTAGGATTAGACCCTAGGTTAAATTATGTGCCTAGAGCCATAAGAGAAAAGAACTATGAACTATATGGAAAAACCCCTAAGGCAGCAGCAAAGGCTTTTCTGGAATTCAACAAGGGGATTATTGATGGAATCTATGATTTAGTACCAGCAGTAAAGCCTCAAATAGCCATGTATGAGCAATATGGATCAGAAGGCATACAAGCCTACATTGATACCATTGGCTATGCAAAGGAAAAAGGACTGCTGATTATTGGTGATATTAAAAGAAGTGACATTGCGTCTACTGCCGAAGCCTATGCTGATGGACATATCGGCAGGGTAAAGGTTGAAGAAGAAAGCTATAGTATCTACGGGGAAGATACGATTACCTTAAACCCCTATCTTGGATACGACTCCATTGAACCCTATGTTGGACATTGTAAAACCTATGATAAAGGACTTTTTATTCTTGTTAAAACCTCCAATTCCAATAGTGGAGAAATACAGGATCTAGATGTAGGTGGAGAAAAGCTTTATGAAAGAGTTGGGAAACTGGTTCATCAATGGGGACAATCCTTAGTAGGCAAAAGAGGGTATAGTTCCATAGGGGCAGTGGTGGGGGCAACCCATCCTCATCAAGCAGAAGGCCTCCGTAGCATCATGCCCAAGACTTATTTTTTAGTGCCGGGCTATGGAGCTCAAGGAGCTAAGGCTGAAGATTTAAAGGGATATTTTAATAGGGATGGATTAGGAGCCATTATTAATTCCTCAAGGGGAATCATTGCAGCTTATCAAAGGGAAGCTTATCAATCAAAGTACAAGGAAGAAGAATTTGCCTTGGCAGCAAGAGCTGCGGTATTGGATATGAAAAAGGATTTGCAAAAAATACTTTAACACAATAAGGCCAGAGGAGTGGGACAATATGAAGGCAAAATTAATTTTAGAAAATGGGAATAGTTTTGAGGGAATAGCCTTTGGACACATTCAAGAGACAGTAGGTGAAGTGGTATTTAATACAGGAATGACAGGCTATCAAGAAATATTAACAGATCCCTCTTATTATGGGCAAATGGTGGTGATGACCTATCCCCTAATAGGGAATTATGGGATTAACCTTGATGATATGGAATCAACAGCTCCAAAGGTAAAAGCCCTCATTGTAAGAGAAAGGACTGCTAAAGGGAGCAACTGGAGATGTGAAATGGATATAGAAGGGTATTTAAAAGAGATGAAAGTGATGGGTTTAGCAGAAATAGATACCAGGGCTTTGACTAAGACCTTAAGAAACCACGGAACCATGAAGGGAATCATTGTAGGGGAGGACATATCCCAAGAGGAAATACAGAAAAAAATAAATAATTTTAGTAACGAAGATGCTGTAAAACAGGTGACGACAAAGGAGATTTACAGTGTTGAAGGAGCAGGAAAGCATATTGCCATCATAGATTTTGGGATGAAGAAAAATATTCTCAGGTCTTTTAGTAAAAGAAATTGTAGAATAACTGTATTTCCCTATAATGTAGGGGCTGAAGAGATATTAAGTGTAAATCCCGATGGTATATTTCTATCCAATGGCCCTGGAGATCCTAAAGCCTTAACAGATAACATTGCTACAATTAAGAAGTTGACTGAAAAAAAGCCTATTCTGGGAATTTGTTTAGGTCATCAGCTTTTGGCCCTTAGCTTAGGAGGAAATACAGAAAGATTAAAGTTTGGTCACCATGGCTGTAACCATCCAGTGAAGGATTTAATAAAGAACAAGATTTATATAACCTCTCAAAATCATGATTATGTTGTAGATGGAGGAAGCTTACCAGAAGAGGTAATAGTCACCCATGTTAACTTAAATGATAACACCATAGAAGGGATACAGCATGAATTTTTACCAATATTCAGTGTACAGTTTCATCCTGAAGCCTCGCCTGGACCCCAAGATACTGCCTATATATTTGATAAGTTTATGGAGTTGCTAGACAAGGAGGATTACAATGCCAAGAGATAATACTATAAAAAAAGTACTAGTTATTGGTTCAGGTCCCATTATTATAGGTCAAGCAGCAGAGTTTGATTATGCTGGAACCCAAGCCTGCAGAGCCTTAAAGGAAGAAGGCCTAGAGGTAATATTAATTAACAGTAATCCTGCTACCATTATGACAGATAAAGAAATGGCAGATAAAATTTATATAGAACCATTAACGATAGAGTTTGTTGAAAAAATTATTGCTAAGGAAAGACCCGATAGCATCTTAGCAGGAATGGGCGGACAAACAGGACTTAATCTTGTTGTAGAGCTCTTTGATAAGGGGATATTACAGCGATACAATGTAAAAATTATAGGAACATCTATAGAAGCCATTAGAAGGGGAGAAGATAGGGAGCTATTCAAAAATTTAATGGAAAGTATTCAGCAGCCTATTGTAGAAGGTGAAATTATTACAAACCTTGAAGATGGACTTCAATTTGCCAGTAGAGTTGGTTATCCTGTCATTGTTAGACCTGCCTATACATTAGGGGGTACAGGTGGAGGTATTGCTAACGATGAAATTCAATTAAAGGAGATACTAGGCCAAGGTCTTCAAATGAGTAGAGTGGGACAAGTATTATTGGAAAAAAGTATTAAGGGATGGAAAGAAATTGAATATGAAGTAATTAGAGATAAATATGGTAATTCCATTGCTGTATGTAATATGGAAAACATCGATCCTGTAGGGGTTCATACTGGGGACAGTATTGTAGTGGCTCCGTCTCAAACCCTATCGGATAAAGAATGTCAAATGCTGCGAACTGCTTCAATAAATATTATTGATGCTATTAAAATAGAGGGAGGATGCAATGTACAATTTGCTCTAGATCCTAAGAGCTTCCAGTATGCAGTCATAGAAATAAATCCTAGAGTTAGTAGATCGTCTGCCTTAGCTTCCAAGGCAACGGGATATCCTATCGCAGCAGTAGCTACAAAAATAGCTTTGGGGTATGGACTAGATGAAATAAAAAATGCAGTGACTGAAAAAACCTACGCCTGTTTTGAGCCCACCTTGGATTATGTAGTAGTAAAGATTCCTAAATGGCCCTTTGATAAGTTCCACCAGGCTAATAGAATGCTAGGAACAAAAATGATGGCAACGGGAGAAATAATGGCTATAGGTAATAATTTTGAAGCTGCCCTCCTCAAAGGAATACGTTCTTTAGAAATAGGTCAGTATAATCTAGAGGGCAAAACCTCTCAATCTAGGGATATTGAAGAATTGAAAAGAAAAATCCAAGTGCCTGATGATGAAAGAATATTTGATGTGGCAGAAATCCTTAGAAGAAATTATAGACCAGAAAAAATTTGTGAAATAACAGGAATAGATAGCTTTTTTATAGACAAAATTATGAACATTGTAATAGAGGAAGAAAGGTTGAAAAAAACTTCTTTAGAAGAAATGACGGAAGAAAAATTGAGACCTCTAAAGAAAAAAGGATTTTCTGATAAGGGAATAGCAAATTTAATGGGATGTAGTCCAGAGGATATTTATCGTTTAAGAAAGCAATGGCATATAGTCCCTACCTATAAAATGGTAGATACCTGTAGTGGAGAATTTGAAGCTGTGTCACCTTATTACTACTCCACCTTTGACCAAGTGGACGAAGTAGAGATAAGTAATAGGAAAAAAGTCATGGTAATTGGGTCGGGGCCTATACGGATAGGACAGGGTATTGAGTTTGACTATTGCTCAGTCCACAGCATCTTAACCTTGAAGGAAGCTGGAATTGAGACAATTATTGTAAATAACAATCCTGAAACTGTAAGTACCGACTTCAATATTTCTGACAAATTGTACTTTGAACCTCTGACCGAAGAAGATGTTTTAAATATTGTAGAAAAAGAAAATCCTGATGGTGTTATCCTACAATTTGGTGGACAAACGGCAATTAAGCTGGCAAATTTCTTTAGAAAAATGGCAATACCTATATTAGGAACAAAACCAGAAGAAATAGACGAAGCAGAGGATAGAAAAAAGTTCGATACTTTAATGGAAAAACTCAATATTCCAAGGCCCAAGGGAGAAGCAGTGACAACGGTTGAAGAAGGTATTGAGGAAGCTAAGCTGTTAAGCTATCCAGTTTTAGTAAGACCCTCCTATGTCCTAGGTGGACAAGGAATGGAAATAACCTATAGGGAAAAAGATTTAGAAAAATATTTAAAAGAGGCTTTTCAACGGGATAAGAAAAATCCAGTGTTAATTGATAAGTATCTTATAGGAAAAGAGATAGAAGTAGATGCTATCTGTGATGGAGAAGAAATACTGATTCCTGGGATTATGGAGCATCTAGAAAGGGCTGGTATTCATTCGGGAGATAGTATATCCATTTATCCTAGTCAAAATATATCCCAAGGGACAAAGGATAAAATTCAGCAATACACAAAATCTATAGCAAATGCTCTAAAGGTCAGGGGTATGATTAACATTCAATTTGTAGAATTTCAAGGCCAATTGTATGTTATTGAAGTGAATCCCCGGTCCAGCAGAACAGTTCCTTTTATAAGCAAAGTAACTGGGGTGCCAATGATAGGCTTAGCCACTAGAGTCATGCTGGGAGAGAAATTAAAGAATCTAGGATATGGTACAGGAATTTATCCAGAAGGGGAATTAATTGCAGTAAAGGTACCGGTTTTTTCTACAGAAAAGCTGCCGATGGTGGAAATGAGCTTAGGACCAGAGATGAAATCTACAGGGGAAGTCTTAGGTGTAGGCAAAACCTTTATAGAAGCCCTATATAAAGGATTTATAGCAGCAGGGATAAAAATCCCTAAAAAAGAAGGAAAAATTCTGGTGACATTAAAGGACTATGATAAGGAGGAATTTACTCAGCTGGCAAAGGGTCTTCATAAAAAGGGCTATCGGTTCATAGCTACAGAAGGAACGGCTCAACATTTAAAAAATCATGATATTCCTGCAGAGGCTGTAAAAAAGATTAGCGAAGGGGTTCCAAACATCCTTGATATCATAAGAGATGGGGAGATTAAGTTAGTCATCAATACACCTACTAGAGGACATGATGCAAAAAGAGATGGCTTTATGATACGGAGAGCAGCCATGGAAGCCTCCATTAATGTGTTGACATCCCTAGACACAGTAAGGGCAATGTTAGGGATTATGGAAAGTAATCTTTCTATAGAAGATTTAAATCCTGTAGATTTAGGAGGGATATGATGATGAATATGGTAAAGGCAAAAATCATGAAAAATGAAGAAATCTCTCCCCAGATTTATGAAATGATTTTTTTGTCGAAGGAGATAGGAGAACAAGGATTTCCCGGGAAATTTGTAAATTTATATTGCGAGGATGGTCGACATTTACTGCCAAGACCTATAAGTATTTGTGAAATAGACAAAAATAATCATACAATAAGATTGATTTATGCCATTGTTGGAGAGGGGACAAAACAAATATCTCATCTAAGGGTAGGGGATAAAGTTAAAGTATTGGGACCCTTGGGCAATGGATTTACAGTAGAAAAAGGTAATGGGAAAAACATTGTAATAGGAGGAGGTATTGGGGTACCTCCCCTCCTAGAACTAGTAAAACACTTGAAGGGTAGTACAACTGTATATTTAGGTTTCCGATGCAATCCTATTTTAATAGAGGAATTCAAAAAATATGTTGATTATGTTTACGTAGCTACAGAAGATGGAAGTTATGGACATAAAGGTAATGTGTTGGAACTAATAAAACAGCATAATCCCATAGGGGATAGGGTTTATAGCTGTGGACCAAAGCCTATGTTGAAGGCTATAGGTGAATGGGCTAAGGAACAGGATCTTCCAGCTGAATTATCCTTAGAGGAAAGAATGGCCTGTGGTATAGGGGCTTGTCTTGTGTGCACCTGTAAGACCCAAGGGAAAGAAGATTGGGAATATAAAAGGGTATGTAAAGATGGTCCAGTCTTTTCAAGAGATGAGGTGATTTGGGAATGATGAAGCCTAATATGAAGGTAAATATTGGAGGCGTAGAATTAAAAAATCCTGTTATGCCTGCTTCGGGAACCTTTGGAAGTGGCAGAGAATATGGAGAATTCGTGGATTTAAATAAACTTGGTGCTGTTGTGGTAAAGGGAATATCCTCCACCCCATGGAAGGGAAATCCTACACCAAGGGTAGCAGAAACCTATGGGGGTATGTTAAACAGTGTTGGACTTCAAAATCCTGGGATGGAGGAATTCATTGAAAAGGATATCCCGTTTTTACGAAGCTATGATACAAAAATCATTGTAAATATTTCAGGAAAAACAGTGGAAGAATACTGTGCAGTAGCTGAAAGACTATCTTCAGAGGATATCGATATACTGGAGCTAAACATATCCTGTCCCAATGTAAAGGAGGGAGGGGTAACCTTTGGAACTGATAGGAGAATGGTGGAGCATGTAACAAAGGAGGTAAAAAGATATGCTAAACAACCCCTTATTGTAAAATTAAGCCCTAATGTAACAGACATTGTTGAGATAGCAAAGGCTGCTGTGGCAGGAGGAGCCGATAGCCTATCCCTCATTAACACATTAATAGGAATGGCAATTGATATTCATAAAAGAAAACCTGTATTAGCCAATGGAATAGGAGGGCTATCTGGACCAGCTGTTAAACCAGTGGCAGTAAGAATGGTTTATCAAGTAGCACAGGCGGTGGAGGTTCCCATTATAGGTATGGGGGGAATAACTACAGGAGAGGATGCAATAGAATTTATTTTAGCAGGAGCCACTGCCGTAGCAGTAGGAACTGCTAATTTTATGAATCCAAGGGCAACGTTAGATGTAGTAGAAGAAATAGAGGGTTATTTGCAACAATATAACATAAAAAATATTAAAGAAATTGTTAAAAAGGTATGTATATAATTTAAAATATATTTGGAGGGATAGATATGATTAAAAAAGAAAGAGTGTTAGAGATTTTTGAAAAGCTAGAGGTTCTTAAAAGAGGACATTTTTTATTTACCTCTGGAAGACATAGCGATAATTATATGCAATGTGCAAAAATTTTACAATATCCAGAGTATACGGAAGAAATTATTAAGGGATTGGCAGAGGAGTTTCAAGGGGATAAAATTGACATGGTGATTGGCCCTGCATTAGGTGGAATAACTATGTCCTATGAATTTGCCAGACAATTAAAGACTATAAGTCTTTTTACAGAAAGAGAAAATAATCAAATGACTTTGCGGAGAGGGTTTACTATCCCAAAGGATTCAAAAGTATTGGTGGTAGAAGATGTTATTACTACAGGGGGATCTGTAAAGGAGGTAATAGAGATAGTTAAGCAACAGGGGGGAAAGGTAGTTGGTATAGCAGCTTTGGTGGATAGGACTGGGGGTGAAATTGATTTTGGAATAAAATTTAGAACAGCTTTTTCAGAAAAATTAACTTCCCATGAACCTGAAGACTGTCCTTTATGTAAAGAAGGAAATATTCCATTAGAGAAACCAGGAAGCAGAAAATTTTAAAAGAACAAAAAACCTATCATACCAATAATATGATAGGTTTTTTTGTTGGCAATGGGTGTTAAGTAATAATCCATGTCGAAATATAAAACTATTTAGAGGAAATGAGTTTTTTTTGTAGAATAGTTGTAGCATAGCAAGTAGAAAAGTGATTTATGATGCTAACAGCCTCATGTTGATAAAAGGAGGAAAAAAATGTTTTTTACAATTAATGATTTAATTAGGATGAAATCCATTGAAGGCTTAAGTTTATTTGGAGGGGAAAGTGGCATTACCAATACAATCAGCAACACAAATATTATGGACAATCCTGATACCTTTGACTGGCTTATGCCTGGAGATTTAGTTTTAACGACAGGATATGTTTTTAAAGATGATACTGAATTTCAGGTGAAAGTAATAAAGGAGTTATCCGAGATCAATTGTGCTGGTTTGGCTATAAAGACACGAAAATATTTTGGAGAAATGCCCAAAGCAATGGTGGAAGCCGCTAATCAATATAATCTTCCTTTGATAGAAATACCACAAAACTATTCTTTAGCACAGATTAGTAATGCCGTCAATAAAGAAATATTCAAAGCCCATGATAGTTTATTACAAAAATCCCTAGACATTCATGAAAGTTTAACAGAAGTTACTTTGAAAGGGGGAGGATTAGATGAAATTGCAAAAGCTGTTGTACAATTAATTAACAATGCAGTAATTATAGTAGATAGCAAATGGAACCTTTTAACCTATGTAGAACATCCTCATAATCCTTATCCTCTAGAGAAAATATTAACTCTCAATAAAAAAGAAAAGGTTTTTCCCATGAAAATGACAGAAGACGTTCCAGATGATGTTGCTAGTTTAAAGAAATCTATTAAAAGAAAATATGAAGCAGATGGAAAGACTATTATTTGCAGAATTATGCCGATAGCAGCTATCAACGAGATTTATGGATATATCATTGTTTGGGAAACCACCATAAAAATGAGTAAGATTGACTATGTAGCCCTGGAAACAGCTTCTACAGTTGCTGCATTAGAAAGAATAAAAACAAAAGAAATAGAGGAAGTAAAGCATCAAATTAGAAGAGACTTTTTTGATGATTTATTAACTGGAAAAATCGAGTCTATTAACAGTATTAATAGTTTAGCAGAAATGCATGGTATGGACACAACCAAAAACTATGTTTGTATGATAGTTAAAGTTAATGGATATGACAGTAAAGATAAAGGAGATATTATTGTCAAGAAAAGAAATCTTAGAAATAAAATAGAAAGAATGCTACTGTTAATAGAGGAACTTTCTGAAGAGAAAAAAATCAATGTTGTTTCTATTTCCCGCCGGAATCAAGTTATCCTATTTATTCCTATGGAGAAAACAAAAACTTCCAAGGAAGCTAAAGACTTTACAAAGGAATTTGGAAAAGACTTTTATGAGCTTACCCATAAAACGTTATCTCCTATTGAAATCAATATTGGAATAGGAAAATTATATGATAATATATTGAAACTAGATCTTAGCTTTTCTGAAGCTCAAGAGGTAGTTAAAATGGGGAAAAAACTTTCCCGTAATAACCATATACTTCATTTTGAGGATTTTATCATTTATCATCTTTTAGAGTCCGGCACTTCTCGACAGGAGCTAGAAAACTTTTATGAAAATACTATTGCTGAATTAGTAAGATATGATTTAGAAAACAAAACAAATCTTGTAGGAACTTTAGAGCAATACTTTGCTTATAAAGGCAACATTAGTGAAGCCTCTAAAGAGCTTTTTATCCATAGAAACACCTTTATCTATCGTCTGGATAAAATAAAAACTATTTTAAACACAGATTTAAAGGATGCAGAAGAATCACTGGAAATACAATTGGCCATTAGAGTTATGCACCTTTTAAAAATCCACTAAAAAAAATTAGGCAAACTGCATAAGTGATTTTGTCAAAAATTAGGCACACTGCCGATGACCATTCTATCCCTTTGAGATAAACTTAAATTAAGAAAAGGGAGGGATGGTCATATTTTTTTTGTCAAAGAAATAAGTCAAAGTAGTTACGAACTTTTAAAAACAAGGAATAAAGGTATAGTACATTCTGTTTATAAAAATACAATCAATATCGCTGTTGAGGATAAGATTATATCAATACAACCAGACGATTTACCCAAGACCCCTCTCTCCATAAGCATGGAAAGGTTTTCCCAAGATTTTCAACAGATTAATATTAAAACAGGAGATAAAGTTCTTTTTTACAAGGGAAAATTTGTAATTAACGAACTATGTTTTTGTACTGACTCAAGTAAGGTTTGGAACCCAAAGGTTCATAAAAAAATATCCATAACAGAAATAGTAAACGACAAATGGATTAAATCCATTTCCCAGTATTTGCTTACTTATGGCAAAAAGGAAGGATTAGGTACCCTTCCCCTGTATTTAACAGGAGAATTACCTGAGAATATTTTTTTAAATGAGACCCATAAACAACTTATACAAAAATCGTTACCTATTTTAGAAGAAGTGTTAGACAAAGCAATAAATGGCAAGATAACAGAAAGTGCTCTCCAGGCAACCAAGCTTATAGGGTTGGGGCCAGGGTTAACCCCTTCAGGAGATGATTTTTTAGTAGGCCTTTTAAGCACATTACTATTTGCCAAAGAAAGAAAAGACATCTTGGGAAAATTGACGGAGGAGCTCAAGGTTCACGTGAAAGAAAATGCCCACAAAACAACTTTTTTATCCAAGGAGCTTTTACAGTTTGCCTGTAATGAAGAATTTAGTGAGATATTTCATGATTTTTATGAAACATTGAGGGAAAAAGATGAAAATAAAATTATAGATGCTACTATAAAATTCATGGAGTTAGGCCACTCTTCTGGAACTGATACTTTAGGGGGCATTGTTTTTGGAATTATTTTGATAACTAACTTAATATCAAGTTTGCAAAATTAATTTTCTAACAGAAAATTTTTTTATAATTAACTTAAAGGGAGGTTCATAAATGATTACTCGAAATATTATTAAACAAAATGCCTATTATGATTCTGTAACATTAATGGTTATCTCTAGTAAGCTTACAGCTTTAGAAGGGGTTCAAAATGCTGCTGTCATGATGGGAACCGATCATAATAAGGAACTTATGAAAAACTCTGGACTGCTATTGGAAGAAAATACGACTGCTACTCCTAACGACATGATTATAGGAATTATAGCAGAAGAAGACTCAGTGGTAGAAGAAGCATTAAAAGTGATAGAGGAACAATTAGAAAACAAAAAATCCTCTACCTCTAGTGATGATGTGAGGGTAAAAACCCTAGATTCTGCTAAGAAAAATTCTCCAGATGCTAACTTTGCTGTTATTTCTGTACCAGGAAAATATGCTAAGAATGAAGCGATGAAGGCATTGGAAGCGGGACTAAATGTTCTATTATTTAGTGACAATGTAACAATAGAAGAAGAAAATGAATTGAAGGATAAGGCAGTTAAAGAAGGACTCCTTATGATGGGACCTGACTGTGGAACAGCCATTATCAATGGAACAGCACTGGGATTTGCCAATGCGGTTAACCCAGGAAATATTGGTATGGTGGCGGCTGCTGGAACAGGTCTACAGGAAGCAACCTGTATAGTAGACAGCTTAGGATCAGGTGTATCCCAGGCCTTAGGTACAGGTGGAAGAGATTTAAAAGAAGCCATAGGTGGAAAAATGATGCTTCTAGGACTTGAGGCATTAGCCAATGATGAAGCTACAAAAGTAATCGTATTAATTTCTAAGCCACCATCTCCAATAGTAATGGAAAAAATCTTGGAGACAGTAAAAACAATTAATAAGCCTGTGGTAACTTGTTTCCTAGGGGGAGATCCAGCTTTAGTTAAGGGTACTGGAGCTATAGGAGCTGAAACCTTAGAAGATGCAGCTACAGCTGCTGTAAGAATAATGGAAGGTAAGGAGCCAGAAAGTGTTTTCTTTACTATAGATAATGCAAAGATTGAAGAGATTGTAAAAGAAGAGATACAAAAATTAGGCGAAAATCAAAAGTATGTTAGAGGCTTATATTCCGGTGGAACCCTATGCTATGAAGGTATGCTTGTAACAAGGGAAACTATAGGAAATGTATATTCTAATGTAGCCCTTAAAGAGAATTTACTATTAAAAAATGTAGAGGAAAGTTTTGAACATACTTTCTTAGACATGGGTGAGGATTACTTTACAGATGGGTTACCCCATCCTATGATTGATACTAGACTTAGGGTAGAACGCATCAAAAAAGAAGCCCTAGATCCTGAAGTAGCAGTATTGCTTTTAGATGTTGTATTGGGCTATGGATGTCATGAAGATCCAGCCGGTGCTATTGCGCCAGCAATAGTGGAGGCAAAGGAAAGAGCAGCTGCTGAAGGAAGATACTTAAGTGTGGTGGCAACTGTGTGTGGTACAGATAAAGATCCCCAAAATCGACAAGAACAGGAAGAAAAGTTACGAAGTGCTGGGGCTGTTGTTATGCCAAGCAATGCTCAGGCAGCTCGAATGGCTTCACTAATTGCAACTAGAGACACTTCCTTAGAAAAATTATTAGAGGAGGAGACAGCATGCAAAATGTAAACGTTCTTTTTAAATCCCAGTTAAAGGTAGTTAATATTGGATTAGAAGGGTTTTATAACTCTACAAAAGAACAAGGAACCCCTTCTATTCAAGTGGATTGGAGACCTCCTGCAGGTGGGAATGAAAAACTTTTAGCTATTTTAGCAAAATTAAACAAATAGTTTCCACTTTTATGTATTGTCAATACACCCCCTTCTAATCCTTAGAAGATCATACATTACATGAAGTAATTTATGGCTGTGATTTAGAGGGAGTAAAAGCTTCCTCTGAATCAAGCCTGTTTGTATGGGTGTAGAAATATGCAATTATCAACGATTTTGGTTATCAACTAAAGGAGGATATGAAGATGATAAGTATTGAACAAGCTAATCAAGAAGCGTTAAAACGAATAAACAGTGCGGAACCGTTTTTAGTGGACGTAAAATATGCTAAGGACGTATTACCAGGAATGGATAAAATGACAATAGGCCATGCAGGACCACCTATTCAGTGGGAGAATATGTGTGGGCCTTTAAAAGGAGCAATCATAGGTGCCATTCGATATGAAGGTTTAGCAGCAACAGAAGAGGAAGCAGAAGCTTTAGCAGCTAGTGGAAAAATTAAATTTGTTTCAAATCATAGTTTAGGTGCTGTTGGACCTATGACAGGAATGATTACTTATTCTATGCCATTGTATGAAGTGAAAAATGAAACCTTTGGAAACTATGGTTATTGTACCTTCAACGAAGGACTTGGAAAGGTTATGCGTTTTGGTGCTAATGATGATGAAGTTATTGATAGGTTAAAATGGCTTGAGAAAAGCTTGGCCCCAGCTATGAAAAAAGCACTGGAGTTATCAGGACCTATTAATCTTAAGGTTATCACAGCTCAAGCACTGGCCATGGGGGATGAAATGCACCAAAGAAATATTGCGGCATCTTCCTTATTTGCTAGAGTAATTATGCCTTATATCGTGAAGGTAGTAGAAGACAAAGATGAATTAGAAAAAATAACAAAATTCATCACTTCAAACGACCAATTCTATTTAAATATTGCTATGGCTCTTGGAAAAGCAACTATGGATCCTGTAAAGAATATTGAAGGAAGCACCGTTGTTACTGCTATGAGTAGAAATGGTACTAATTTTGGTATTAAAGTCAGCGGTTTAGGAGATAGATGGTTTGAGGCTCCAGTTCTTATGCCTCAAGGTTTGTTCTTCCCAGGTTATAGTCTAGATGATGCTAACCCTGATATGGGAGATAGTACGATTGTAGAAACCTTTGGTATAGGCGGATTTACTATGGGTGCAGCTCCTGCTGTAGTTAGATTTGTAGGTGCAGCCTCTGTACAAGCAGCTATTAATTATACTAGGGATATGGTAGAAATTACTGTTGGGAAAAGTCCCCATTATCAAATGCCCAATATGGACTTTGAAGGAGCTCCCACAGCGATTGATATTAGAAAAGTAGTAGAGACAGGAATTTTACCTGTAATCAATACAGGAATGGCCCATAAAAAACCAGGGGTAGGTCAAGTAGGTGCAGGAATTGTAAATGCTCCTATGGATTGTTTTACCCAAGCAATTATGGCTTTTGCTGAAATGATAGATGAAAAAGAAAACTCAGAAGCAGTAACAGTCTAGAAACACTGAAACCTCCAAAAAATAAGGGTTAGAAGTAAAGGAGTGATAGGAATGAAACAAATTATTGATCAAGCAAACAAAATAGCTATAGAGAGAATGCTTAATGCCCAAGCGGTTTGGGTTGACATAAAGCCAGCCCATGAAGTTGTAGAAGGAATGGATAAGTATACATTACTTCATGCAGGACCACCTATTGAATGGAGTAATATGAGTGGGCCTATGAAGGGGGCTGTAATTGCAGCTTTAAAGTATGAAGGTGTAGCTAAGGACGATAAGGAAGCTCTAGATTTGGCAGAAGAAGGAAAAATTAAATTTTCTCCTTGTCATCACCATTCGGCAGTAGGACCTATGACAGGTATTACTTCCTACTCTATGCCATTGTATGTGGTAGAAAACAAAGATCAAGGAAACTTTGCCTATAGTACCATTAATGAAGGGGCTGGAGATGTACTTCGATTTGGTGCCCATTCTGACAATACTGTTAAACGTTTAAAATGGATAGAAGAAGTATTAGCTCCTGTATTAAAAAAAGTTGTCAATAGCATGGGAGGCATTAACTTAAATGTGATCACTGCTCAAGCACTGCATATGGGAGATGAACTACATATGCGTAATGGATCTTCCACAGCGGTTTTCATTAAAACTATTATAAATGCCTTGGTTGATGTTGTAGAAGACAAAAATGAACTAAAAGAAATTACGAAGTTCTTGACCACCAATAACGATCAATTTTTCTTAAATTTAGCAATGTGTGCTTGTAAAATCAGTGGAGATGCGGCCCACGGAGTAGAGAACTCCACGATTGTAACAGCAATGGCTAGAAATGGGGTTAATATAGGAATACGTGTAAGTGGCTTAGGGGATCAGTGGTTTACTGCACCGGCTGCTGCTGTTGAAGGCTTATATTTTTCAGGATTTACAGCAAAAGATGCTAACCCTGATATAGGAGACAGTGCTATTATGGAAACCGGTGGTGTTGGTGGATTTGCTATGGCAACAGCACCTGCAATTGTAAAGTTTTTAGGGGCTGGTGGTTATCAGGATGCCATTAACTACACAATGGATATGTATGAAATTTGTGATACTGAAAATTCTCAATATACCATTCCAAACCTAGACTTTAGAGGAACACCTACAGGTATAGATATACGAAAAGTAGTAGAGACGGGAATTGCACCAGCTATTAATACCGCCATTGCTAGTAAAGAGCCAGGAGTGGGAATGATAGGTGCAGGTGTATCTAGAGCTCCAATAAAAATGTTTGAAGATGCTTTAGTGGCCTTTGCAGAAAAAATGAATTTATAAGGATGAAATTATTACAAATAGTTATGATGAAAAGTTAATAAGGTAAGGTGAAAAAAATGAGTATATCAATTAATTTGTTTATGTGGGTGGTGGCTTTTTTACCGATAATTGTACTTCTACTGTTAATGGTTAAGTTCCAATGGGGAGCTGCGGAAGCAGCACCCGTGGGATTACTTACCTCCTTAATAGTTTCGATCACCCTATATAAAGCCAATTGGGAACTAATCGCTCTTGAAAGCGCTAAAGGCATATGGAATGCCTTTACGATTTTGATTGTAATATGGCCGGCTATTTTGATCTATGAGGTTACCAATGAAGCAAAGGCCTTCCAGGTTTTTAGAAAGGGAATGCAAAAACTCACCCCCAATGAATTACTCCAGATTTTGGCCATTGGATGGGTATTTGTAAGCTTTCTTCAAGGAATTACAGGGTTTGGTGTACCCATTGCAGTAGGGGCACCTCTACTTGTCGGTATAGGAGTAGCACCTATTTGGGCGGTCATAGTTCCTCTTCTTGCGCATGCTTGGGCTGGAACCTTTGGAACCTTGGCAGTTGCTTGGCAAGCCCTATTGTTTCAAACCGGCTTTGAAGGAACAATCATGGCAAATACCATAGCTCTTTGGGCCACAAGCTTTATATGGATTATTAATTTCATAACTGGGTTAGCTATTTGCTGGTTCTATGGAGGAAAAGCAGGGATAAAAAAAGGCTTTCCAGCTGTCGTGATTATTTCTCTAATCCATGGGGGAGGACAATTGATTGTAAGTCAAGTGAATCAGACGTTATGTGCTTTTGTCATGACCTGTGTTGCATTAGGAGCAGTATTTCTGATAGGAAAGAGCAGATGGTATAGAGAAAGATGGTCTATAGAGGACAGTAAGATGATGGAGCGAACTACTTCAGAAGTAGAGGTAGAGGAAGAAATAGCCATGACCATGAATGAAGCTTTTTTACCTTACTACGTATTAACTGGGGTGACTTTGTTTGTTTTATTAGTAACACCCTTAAATAAGTTTTTAGGAAGCTGGAAACTAGGCCTGCCATTCCCTGCTACTTCTACGGGATATGGCATAGTAAATCCAGCAACAGACTTATATTCCCCCTTTAGTCCACTAACCCACGCAGGAACCTTTCTATTAATTGCAGGTTTAGTAGGTTACTGGTACTTTTGCAAAAAAGGCAACATCAGTAAGGGTGGGGGTAAAAGAATTTTTATGAGAATCGTTGAAAAAACTGCCCCATCAACAATAGCTATTGTTGGCTTGATTATTATGTCAAGACTCATGAGTGGAACTGGACAAACGGTTGTATTGGCTTCAGGAACAGCAAATGTACTTGACAAAGCATATGTTCTTTTGGCACCAGCTGTTGGGCTTTTAGGCAGCTTTATGACTAGTAGCAATATGGCTTCTAATATTTTATTTGGACAATTTCAACAAACTACTGCAGAAATTTTAGGCGTAAACCAAATGGCAATTTTAGGCGCTCAAACTGCAGGTGGAGCTATTGGAAACTCTATTGCACCAGGAAGTATTATATTAGGAACAACAACAGCAGGGATACTAGGACAGGAAGGCTATGTGTTGCGTAAAACCCTACCTATAGCCTTAGGAGTAGCAATGATATGTGGCATAATTCTTTATGTAGCCTTAATTGTTCTATAGGAAGGAGTGAAGGCATGGGAGAAAAATCATTTTTCAAAACAAAGGTGGGACATCAGACCTTAGCTGGGTTCATCACAATAGGTTCCTTTCCACTTTTATACTATGGACAGTTAAACGGTAACAGAGGGATTATGTTTATAGGGCTTACCTTTGTAGTAGGTGGAATGCTGTCTTCACCTATTATAAAGTATCTGCATAATGGTACTGGTATGAAGAAAAAAACGATGAAAGAAAACACATAGATAGAGTTAAAGGAGGAATAACATGAAAAAAGTTGCAGTTATTGCTATAGGTGGTAATGCTATTATACAGGAAGGACAGAGGGGTACTATAGAAGAACAATTTGAAAATATATTACAAAGCTGTGATCCTATCCTTGATTTAACAGAAGCAGGGTATAATGTTGTATTAACCCATGGTAATGGACCACAGGTGGGAAATGTTTTATTAAAAGTAGAGGCAGCCAATGGAATTGTCCCTCCTTACCCATTAGATGTATGCGGAGCAGAGACACAGGGAAGCTTAGGCTATATTATCCAACAATCCCTTTATAATAGAATGAAAGCTAGGGGTATAAAGAAAGACATAGCAACTGTCGTAACACAGGTTGTGGTAGATGAAAAAGATCCTGGTTTTGAAAACCCTACAAAGCCCATCGGCCCTTTCTATACAAAGGAAAGAGCAGCAGAAATTGCAAGGGAAAAAAAGGTTGTTATGACGGAAGACAGCGGTAGAGGATACCGTCGTGTTGTTCCTTCTCCACAACCATTGGAGTTAGTTGAAAAAGAAGCAGTAAAAAGACTTGTAGACAATGACTTTCTTGTTATCACTGTTGGTGGTGGTGGTATTCCAGTAGTTAAAGATGGAGAAAATTTGAGGGGTGTAGAGGCAGTTATTGATAAAGATCATGCTTCAGCACTAGTAGCACAAGAAATCAATGCTAATTATTTAATTGTATTAACTGGAGTACCTCAAGTAGCTATAAATTTTGGAAAAGAAAATCAAGAGTTTTTGAAGGAAATGACACTTGCAGATGCTAAAAGACATTTTGAAGAGGGACAGTTTCCTCCAGGAAGCATGGGCCCTAAAATAGAAGCAGCTATTAGATTTGTGGAAAATGGAGAAGGAGAAGCAATTATTACCTCCATTGATAAATTACAGGAAGCTCTAAAGGGAGAAACAGGAACAAGAATTATAAAATAACTGATTTGTTTTACAGCTAATTAACCTATAAATATTCCTTATTAAAGCTTCATAAAGACAAGATAAAAAGCAAATATTTTATGAAGCTCTATGGGCATATTTTTATACAATTTAATTTTTAAAATCTATTAATTAAAATTTATTAACTAACACACAAGGAGGAGATTTATAATGATGGATGTAGGAGTATATCGTTTACCTATGGCAGGACCAAGTGACGTATCAGAATTAGAAGCACTAATTAATAAAGGTGAGGTTAATCCTGAAGAAATTTGTGCAATTATTGCACAAACTGAAGGGGATGGATATGCTAGAGGTTTTGGTGCCCTTTCTTTTGAAGTAATGCTATCAGAAAAAATGAACATTAGCCGTGAAGAAGTAGCCAATAGAATCCCTATGTTAATGATAGGACTTACTGGAGGTTTAATGAGTCCTCATTATACAGTTTTTACTAGAAAAAATGTTGAAGTTCAAGAGTCTGATGAAAAGAGACTTGCATTAGGAATTAAAATAACAAGAGTACTTTTACCAGAGGAATATGGTACTGTTGTCCAAGTAAAAGAAGTAGCAAAGGCTGTAAAAGAAGCTATGGAAGAAGCAGGTATTACTTCTATTGATGATATTCATTGTGTAGAAGTAAAATGTCCTAACTTAACTGCTGATCGAGTAGCAGATGCTGAAAGCAGAGGGAAAAAAGTAGTTACTACAAACTTTGCAGAAGCAGGGGCTAAGTCAAAAGGAGCTTCAGCTCTAGGAGTAGCTCTGGCTCTAGGGGAAATCAAGGAAGAAGATTTAACCGATGATGTTATTTGTAAAGATTGGAGTTTATATTCAAAGGTTGCATCTACTTCAGCTGGTAATGAGCAAGTAGCTTGTAAAGTTATCGTTATGGGGAACTCAACAAAATCAGTTAGTCCATATAAAATAGGAAGCGGTGTTATGAAGGATACCTTGGATGTGGAAGGAGCAAAGACTGCATTTAAGGGAGCAGGACTTAAGTTTGATGATGTAATACCTCAAGAAGAAAGAGATAAAATTGCAACAGTATTTATTAACGCAGGAGCTGATGCCCAAGGATCTATTCGTGGTAGAAGAACTACAATGAAATCTGATTTCTTAGCAGGTTATGCAGGAATTTTTGCAAAGGCAGTTATTAATGCAATTGTAGGTTCATTAATTGGAGACACCATGATTTTAGCTTCAGCAGGTTTTGAACATCAAGGACCATTAGGAGCAAACTTAGTAGCTGCAATTGCAAAAGTAGAGGAGAGATAAAATGGATTTAATCATTCGCAATGCAAATGTAAATGGTGAAAATCTTGATATAGGTATTGTAGGAAATAAAGTAACCGCTTTAGAAAAAAAAATTTCCCAGACAGCAAGCAAAGAAATTAATGCTGATGGTAGAGTTGCTATACCAGGATTTGTTGACTGTCATCTTCATTTAGATAAATCTCTACTAAATGAAAGGGCAGAGTATCAAGATTTAACTGGTCCAGAAAAGGGTGCTTTAACAAGGGAAGAAAAAGCTAAATTTACTGTAGAGGATATTACAGAAAGAGCTGAAAGAATTCTTTTACAGGGTGTTAAAGCTGGTAATCTAATTATTAGGACAAATGTTGATGTAGATCCTATTGTAGGAGTAAAAGGAATAGAAGCCCTCCTTTCATTAAAGGAAAAATATAAAGATATTTTAGAGGTACAAGTAGCTGCTTTTTCCCAAGAAGGTTTTTTAAATTATCCTGAATCCAAGGAACTTTTAGAAGAAGCTATGGAAATGGGCGCTGACTTAGTAGGAGGACATACTATTGTAGATAACAAGGATGGAGAAAAACATATTGATACCATTCTGGAAATTGCCAAGAAATATGATGTGGAAGCTGATTTTCATTTAGATGAATCAGGTAATAGACAACATTATCTACTTCCATATTTAGCTAAAAAGATGATAGCAGATGGTTTAAAGGGCAGGGTTAACGGAATCCACTGTTGTACCCTAAGTGCTTTAAATGAAGAAGAAAAAGAGGAAGCTTTAGCTTTAATAAAAGAAAGTGAATTAAAAGTAACAGCAGCTCCAACAGCTATTTCTACTAGAGCACTAGCACCAGTAAAGGATCTTTTAAACAATGAAACATTAATGGGACTTGGCTCTGATAATGTTAGAGATTTCTTTAATCCTTTAGGTAGTGGAGATGTGAAACAGGTAGCATTATTATTATCCTATGTTCATAGATTCTTCACAGCTGAAGAAGAAGAAAGCATATGGAAAATGATTACGGTAGATGGAGCAAAGCTTTTAGGACATACTGATTATGGCATAAAAGTGGATGGAGAAGCAAATATTACTTTGTTGGATGGAAAGACACCAAAGGAAGTAATAGCTAATCAATCACAGACCTATGCAATTATTAGAAAAGGCGTTGACTATAGTCAACAATTTCTAGCAAGATCATAGAAAAACTAGAAAGGGGAAGACAATTTTGTCCTTCCCCTTATAAGATATTATGATTAGCCAGTTGGAGAAGGCTTCAACTGGTTTAGTAAATTAAAGGGGGAACATGGATGACAAAAAAGTCTAATACAACAAATCGTTGGTTTGTAGTACTTGGTGCTGTACTGTTACAAATATGTATTGGTTCAATTTATTCTTGGAGTTTATTTAATCAGCCACTTATGGATAAGTTTGGCTGGGGAAACAATGAAGTAGTTTTAACCTTCTCTATTGCCGTCTTTATGTTTGCTGTTTCTACTATACTTTCCGGCAGACTTCAAGACAGGATAGGACCAAAGATTGTTGCTATCATTGGAGGAGTTTTATATGGAGCAGGATTATTGCTATCTTCCACAGCTACATCTATTTTTCAATTATATATTTATTATGGGGTACTTGCTGGGTGTGGAGTTGGATTTGTTTATGTATGTCCTCTATCCACCTGTGTAAAATGGTTTCCTGAAAGAAAAGGCTTTATTACTGGTATTGCTGTAGGAGCCTTTGGACTTGGAAGTCTAATTTTTAAAAACGTTATTCAGTTTTTTCTAGCTACTCAAGGAGTATCTGGAACCTTCTATTACTTAGGTATTATTTATTTTATTCTTGTTCTTATTGGAGCTCAATTCTTAAAACTTCCCGATAATTATAGCACATCACAACAAAAATCCAACAATTCAATGGACGATTGCAATTATAAAGTAGGAGAAATGATGAAAACAAAATCCTTTTATCTTCTTTGGGTAATGTACTTATTTGGTTGTATGAGTGGTCTTTTGGTTATTGGACTTGCACAGGATATAGGTGTTCAGTTAGCAAATCTAGAAGTTAGTGTAGCTGCCAATGCAGTAGCTATGATTGCCCTATTCAATGCTGCTGGAAGGCTTATATGGGGAATGTTATCGGATAAAATAGGAAGAATTAAAGTGGTTTTTATGATGTTTACCATCACGGCTGTAGCCATGATTGCCATGAGCATTATATCTCTAAACTTCCTTACCTTCTTTATTTGTCTTGCAGGAATAGCCTTCTGCTTTGGCGGGTTTTTGGCGGTGTTTCCTACAATTACAGGGGAATTCTATGGCATGAAAAACTTGGGAGCCAACTATGGTATTATTTATCAGGCCTATGGCATAGCAGCTTTAGTAGGCCCAGTAATCGTAGCAAATGCAGGTGGACTTAAGCCGACATTTATTATTGCTGCTATTTTAGCTGTAATAGGGGCTGGGATGACCTTTATGGTGAAGCCACCCTCTGCCATGACTATATCATTGAGACCATCAGAAGAGGGAGTCTCCTAAATATTTATAGTATTAATAAAATAATGAAAAACTTTTTTAAATTTGCCTATGTTGATTATAAATGTTAATATTACACAAAATAAAAAAGGAAGGGCTATATTACTAGGATTTTGAGTATATAGCCCTTCCTTTTTTATACTTCAATTATAAAAATACACATAAAAATCAACAATAGAATTTACTATAGACAAAGTTTTTTAAAATAGGATTATAAGGAAACCTCAATAAAACAGTGGATAAAATACAACTTAGGAAAATATTATTGTGCAATATGCACAATAATTATAGAAAATTTTGTTCAAAACAACCAATGAAATTATTTAAAAATAATGATAAAATCCAATTATAGAAAAAAATTACATTTATAGAATTTTATAGAATATTTAAATTCCAATATTTTACTAGAAAAAGGGATGGTTTAATAGTTAATATGTTGTGCAACTTGACTGAGTTCATAGATAAACTATATACCTAGCTGGTAAAAGGAAAACGTTTGATTTCAAGGGTTGTTAAACAAAACAAGGTTTAATAGTTGTATTATTTTACAACTGTAATAAAACATCAATTAAAGGGAGGATACAACAATATGAAAAGAAGAATTAGTTTAATTTTGGTTTTTGCTTTAGTTTTGACATTAGCCGTTGGTTGCGGAACAAGTGAACCAGCAGGAGGACAAGGGGGTCAAGAAAAAATTGTTATTAGGCTTGGACATGACCTTTTAGAAGATACCCATCAACATTATGGTGCTCTTGAATTTAAAAAGATGGTAGAAGAAAAAACAGATGGAAGAATCGAAGTACAGGTTTTCCCTGCGGGACAATTAGGTACCGATATAGAAATAGCAGAAATGATGCAATCCAATGCTGTTGAAGCTGGACTTGTACCAACTGCCAAATTAAGTGGTTTCCATGCACCATTACAACTTATTGATCTACCATTTTTATTTCCAAGCAGAGAAATTACTTACAAATTGCTGGATAGCGAACTAGCTGATGATTTATTCCAGCCAATGGAAAAAATCGGATTAAAAGGTTTGGCATTTTGGGAAAGTGGATTTAAACAATTTACAGCTAACAAGGAAATTAGAAAGCCATCTGACTTTGAAGGATTACAAATCCGTGTTATGGAAAGTCCATTATTAATTGCACAGTATAGAGCTTTAGGAGCTAATCCAATACCTATTGACTTTTCAGAAACCTATAACGCTTTACAGCAAGGAGTAGCTGATGGACAAGAAAATCCACTTGTATCTATTGCAGCAATGAGATTCTATGAAGTTCAAAGTCATATGACCCTTAGTAACCATGGTTATTTAGCATATGCCCTTTTATTCAGTAATTCTTTTTGGGATAGATTATCACCAGAGGATCAAGAGATTTTACAGACGGCAGCCCGTGAAGCAGGAGTACTTGAGCGACAAGAAGCTATTAGAAGAGAAGAAGGATTTATTGAAACAATAGAATCTTCAGGAACAACGGTTATAAGATTAAGTGATGAAGAAATGGCAGCTTTCTCAGAAGCGATGAAACCAGTACATGAAGAGTTTGCTGATGTAATTGGTAGGGATTTATTACAAAAAGCATACGATTTAATCGAAGAATTTCAAAAATAACAATTATTTATAACAGGACATGGTGGTTATTATACCGCTATGTCCTATCCATACAAATGAATTTTTAGAGGAGGACAACTACTATGCTCAAGAAGCTAGACAAAATAATGTGTATCGTAGAAGATGGTATTATTTCCTTGGGGATAATCACAGCTGCACTAATTTTATTTATGAATGTTATTCTGCGATACTTTTTTAAGAGTGGAATTGTATGGGCAGAAGAGTTTACTAGGTATACAATTATTTGGATCACCTTTATCGGTGGAAGTGTTGCTGTCCGTCATAATGCTCATTTGAGGGTTACAGCGGCTTTAGAGGTGCTTTCAGAAAAAAAAGGGAGGATATTAAATCTTATAGTTCAATTCATCAGTATAGCCTTTACAACCTTTATAACTATTTATGGTTGGAAATTAACTATGCAGTATAAAGCAACCAATCAATTGACTCCTAGCATGGAAATACCCACCTATTGGGTATATATAGCCATACCCTTAGGAGGACTGTTAATGACTATACGATTACTTCAAGTAGTGTGGAAGGAACTAAAGGGTAATTCTTCAGAGGAAAACATATCAGGAAAGGAGTTGGCATAAGTTATGGTTGCAACATTATTTTTCCTGCTGGCAATTTTACTGGCTGCCAGTACACCAATTTTTATTGCTTTGTCTGGCTCAGTATTAGTAGTATTTGCGTTATTTAATGATATACCGTTGGTTATCATTATCCAAAGAATGTTTGCAGGTCTTAATAAATTTGCTTTAATGTCGATACCCTTCTTTGTTTTAGCTGCAAATCTTATGGGAGAAGGGGGAATTTCCAAACGTGTTATACGTCTTGCCAATGTTATGATTGGATCTTTTCCTGGTGGACTTGGTATGACTGCTATATTAGCAAGTATGTTTTTTGGAGCAATTTCAGGCTCTGCCCCTGCTACGGTGGTAGCTATTGGTGCTTTACTTTACCCTGCTTTGAAGGAACAAAATTATGGTGAAAGTTATGCCATTGGCGTTATTACATCTGCCGGTGCATTGGGAATTATTATTCCACCGTCGGTAACAATGATTATATACGGTGCGGTTACTGGTTCATCAGTAGGAACCCTATTTGTTGCTGGTTTTGGTGCTGGACTTATTTATGCTGTAGGATACATGGTTTATACATACTTCTTTGCTAAAAAAAATGTCGATATTGGTATGAATAAAAAAGCAACTATGGCAGAATTTATTGAGGCTATTAAAGATTCCGGCTGGGGAGTGGGTGTACCTGTCATCATTTTAGGAGGTATTTATGGTGGAATCTTTACCCCTACAGAAGCTGCAGCTGTTGCAGTAGCTTATGCGTTATTTGTAGCAATGGTAATTTATAGAGAGCTAGACCTTAAAGGGCTTTACAATGTATTAAGAAGTTCAGCTGTTACCACAGCACAAGTTATGATTCTATTGGCGGCTGCATCTGTATTTGCTTGGATTCTTACAGCCGAAGGTATTACTGTAGCTATTGCAAGTGCAGTATTATCAATAAGCTCAAATACTTATGTCATTCTTTTATTAATGAATATTGTAATTTTAATTGCTGGGATGTTCCTAGATGGTGCATCAATCGTAATGATATTAGGGCCATTATTTTACCCAATAGCTATGCAGGCTGGCATAGATCCTATTCACTTAGGAGTTATTATAACTGTTAATTGTGCAATAGGTATGTTTACGCCACCCTTTGGGTTGAATTTATTTGTAGCTTCTAGCTTATCTGAGTTATCAATTACTAAGGTGTCAAAATCGGTAATCCCCTTCATTATGATTTCAGTGGTGGCATTATTGTTAATTACCTATATTCCATCCATCAGCCTGTGGCTACCAAGAAGAGTTTACGGAGTATGGTAAAATTAATCTCATAATATAAAATATTACCTATTATTGAAGATAGAGTAGATGATTTTAAACTGAGGGTAGTTGTATCTATCCTTAAATATGCAAAAAAGGAATGAAAATATGATGGTTACATTACTAAAAAATGGTAAATTTTTAAACTTAAAAGAAGAAAACTGGATACAAGGGGATATATTAATTAAAGATGGTAAAATTGCTGATATGGGTAATATTGATACCTGCAATTTAGAAATTAATGAGACAATCGATGTAAGTAACAAGCTAATTATTCCTGGATTAATAAATGCCCATGTACATACTTATGCAGGTTTTTTAAAAGGAACCATTGATAGTGTACCACTGGATATTTATATGCTCTTAGCTATGGCGGGAGGGTCTTTTAGAAGTCCTAGGGAAATTTACGTATCAACAATGATAGATGCAATACAAATGCTAAAGACTGGAACAACCTCTGCCATCGATCATTTTTCTCAAAGACCTATTCAAGCTATTGAAGGTATTGATGCAGCAGCTCAAGCATTTATAGATGTTGGAATGAGGGCTACTATTGCTCCTATGTATTCAGACCTAAGTTTTTTTGAAACTGTACCCCTAGAAATAGGAGAGTTACCACAAGAGTTAAAAGGAAAGGCCAAGGGACCTATACAAACCCCTAAGGAATATGCAGAATTATGTAGAGAAGCTATTGAAAAATGGCATGGTAAAGATGGATTAATTAGAATAATGCTGGGGACCGATGGACCTCAACGTTGTAGCAGAGAACTTTTAGACTTTACTAAAGGACTAGAAGAACAATATAAGATAGGGTGGCATACTCATGTTCTAGAAGCAAAGACCCAGGCTATCATGTCCCATCGCTTATATGGCAAGGGTTTAATTGAGTATATGGATGAACTAGGTTTAATAAATGAAAGAACATCCTTGGTTCATTTTATCTGGGTTTCTGAAAAAGAAATAGATATTGTCAAAGATAGGGGTGCCAATGTGGTCCACTGCCCAAGTACAGCCCTACATTTGGGAAGTGGTATAACACCAGTTGACCAATTTATTCAAAAAGGTCTTAATGTTGCAATTGGTACAGATGGTGGCAACTGTGGCAATCTTAGCATGTTTGAAAAAATAAGATTAGCTGCCTTATTACACAAAGTTGGACAACCCAACTATGACCACTGGATTACAGCTATAGATGCTTTAAAGATGAATCTTAACAATGGAGCCCGTGCCATGATGCAAAGGGATGAAATTGGCAGTATCCAAGTAGGTAAGGAAGCGGATTTAGCTATATTAGATACCACCAGTATGCTATGGCAACCGATTAATAACATCACCCATCAATTGGTTTATGGAGAAAGTGGAAGTTCTGTAGAAATGGTTTTTGTTAAAGGAAAAAAAGTAATCGAAAATGGTAAAGCTGTATTTGTAAATGAAGAAGATATTATCTCAGAAGCAAGGGAAGCGGTGGAGAGGTTGCAATGGGATAATAAGGAGGCATTTGAATTAGCCAGAAGACAAATGCCTTATTTGAAAAAAATGTATTTGCGAACTGTAAAAGAAGACGTAGGATTCAATAGATTTACTCGTCCTCTTTTATAGGAATATACTTGATACTTTTGTCCTTAAGGGTAAGGATGTCAAGAACCTTTAATTTACTTAAACAAAAGGGGATTATAACCCTATTAGTAGAACTAGGAAAAGAAAAGCAACTAGGCAAACTGCACAATGCAAGCTTATCTTTTTCATATAATAGTTCCATAGGATTTATATAAATCAAATGATATAATAAAATTACAAAAAAACGTTTCCAAACTAATTTGTAATTAGTTTGGAATTGTTTTGTGCTTTTTTCAAATTCTAATAATATTGAGCTGAGCAGAAAATTATTAGAAATTTTATAAATACCTATAGAAAGGATGGAGAAGATGGATTTTATATCAGATGAAAAAATTATACACAGTATGTCTTCAACCAATGAACCAATAGCCGAAGTAAAGCCAGGAGAAACTTTCGTTGTAAAAACTAGAGGACCTGGAATACCAGATGAAGTTTTTGAAAAGGATTATAGTGATGGACAATATCCTCAGCGTATTTTGTCAATTACTGGACCTATTTACATTCAAGATGCTGAGCCTGGTGATGTATTAGAAATTGCTATTAACGATATTGAGTTCGATGAAGAAGGAAAAATGTGGATGGGACAATGGATGGGGATTTTGATGGATGAAGTACAAAAACCTTATCTGAGAAAAGTAAAAGTTAAGGATGGAAAGGCTTTCTTTTCAGAGGAAATTACCTTTCCTGTTAGACCGATGATAGGAACATTGGGGGTAGCTCCTTCTGAAGGAGAAATTGCTTGCCTATACCCAGGAGTTCATGGAGGCAATATGGATGTACCGTCGGTGGCACCAGGCAACAAGCTATATCTACCTGTTCAAGTGAAGGGAGCTTTGCTTGCCACAGGGGATGTTCATGCTGGCATGGGGGATGGAGAGGTTTTTGGAACAGGTATTGAAATTGGTAGTAAAGTTACCATGACGGTTAATGTTATCAAAGGTAAAAAATTAAGACATCCTATGGTGGAGACCCCTAATAGTTATGAAATTATCGTGTCTAATGAAGATTTAGTAGAAGCAACTAAAGAAGCAACTAGAGAAATGATTTCGTTTTTACAAGAAAGATTAAAGTTAACCTTTGAAGAAGCCTATGCATTGACAGGGCAGGTAGCAAACTTGAAGTTTGGACAAGTTGTGAATCCCATTTATACAATATCTATAGAAGTTAGCAAAAGTTTACTAGAAGGTCAACAATAAAAGGATTTTTTCAAAATAAAAAGGAGGGAAAAATATGGGTCCATTAATTACAGGTCCATGGTCAGGAATACCTAATTTATTACTAACAAATATTTTTGGTTTAGCAGTTATTGCAACAGGTGCTTATTTATCAGAAAAGCTTGGGAAAAAATATGCACCCTTTGTACTGGTTGGATTGTTATCAGGATTACAAATCATGGTTTCTTTTACATCGTCAAAATTTGTTGCTTTAACAGTAGGGGGAGTAGAGTTTTTCATTATTGCAGGTTCGTTAATGTATCCTATTCTTGCTTTAGGAGAGGACTACTTGAATGAATTTTATGGTAGAGAAATTGCTAAATCAGCTGTAACAGCACAATTTATAGTGCGAGCCTTATCTACAATTTTTCTAATTTGGTTAATATTCTTACCAGCACCATCCTTTGCTGAAGAAAACTTTACAATATTTAAGGATTTAATGGGTATTGTACCTAGAGTAGCGATTTCCAGTATGCTTGGTACATATATCGGAGGTCTCCTAAATGTTCACATCTTCGCTAAATTGAAGAAGAAAACAGAAGGTGGTATGCTTTGGCTCAGAACACTGGTTTCTACCATTGTAGGTCTTTTTGCAAATGCCATTATATTTACGCTATTAGCTTTTGCCTTTACTGTTCCTGCTTCGGCTTTGTTACAGATGATTTTAATATCAGCAACAGTTCGTATTATAACAGGATTTTTAGAAATTATTTTCCTATATGGTATGGCGATGCTAAGAGATAAGGGACTAATTTTACAAGCTGATGAACCTATTTTAGTAGGACCAGTAAAAAAAGATGAAGTAGTTAGTTAGTTTCTTGATAAATAGATTAAGATTATAGTAATCTAGATTATAGAAAATAGCCTAGAAAAAAACATAATTATAACTGCCCCATTAAGTCTATACCGATAATAGGTTTGTATAAGACACTTGATGGGGTGATTTTTATTTGAAGGCAATTGATGGAATAGTATAACTATAATTTATGTAAAAATTTTATACCAATAGAAAAATAATATAAAAGTCAATACAGAAGATATTTAGTATAGATTCTTTATATTATTTAAGGAATATGAGTCTTGTAGAAAATGGAGGAACTAAAAAATGAATACAATAAAGGAAACCTGTATATATAAAAACGTGAATAATTGCTGTATAAAAGCCGATCTATATCTTATTGAAAACAAAAAAGCACCAGTAATTATGTACATTCACGGCGGCGGCTTAATATGGGGAAGTAGAGAAAGTATTTTAGGACAGCAGGTGAAACTATACAACGAGGCCGGCTTCAACGTCATTTCTATCGATTATAGAGTAGCACCAGAAACAAAGTTGGAAAGTATTTTAGAGGATATTAAGGATGCTATCAATTGGGTTAAGGTGGAATGTACAAAGAAATACAATATAAATGCAGAAAAAATAGCTGTCGTAGGGAGTTCAGCAGGGGGGTATTTAGCTCTAATGACGGGAACTTTTGTAGATAAGCCTAAAGCGATAGTATCCTTTTATGGATATGGCAACCTATTAGACGATTGGTGTATTCAGCCCCACAGTTTTTATTGTAGAGAAATAATGATAAGTACAAAAGAAGCCCAAAATTACGTTAGTGATGGGGCTATCTCAGAAGGGGGGAGAGAAAGGTGGCTGTATTATTTATACTGTAGACAAAAGGGTGTTTGGACAAACGAAATAAGTGGCTATGATGTAGTTAAGGACAAAGAAAAGCTGCTAGACTTTTGTCCTATAAATAAAATTGGAAAAGATTATCCTCCTACGATGCTTCTACATGGGGATAAAGATGATGACGTTCCCTTCCAAGAATCTCTATTACTAAAGGAGAAGCTTGATGAGATGGAGGTTGAAAATAAATTAATTTTACTTAAAGGAAAGGGCCATGATTTTGATTGTCAAATGGAGGACATAGAAGTGAAAACAGCATTTAATAATGTAATCTTATTTTTAAAGGAGCATTTAAGATAACTCTTTTATAATTTCATAAAATCTTTAAGCTTCATTAAAGCCTCAAGAAGTTTGAAGTAAGTAAAAGTTAACAATGAAATCCCCTTTTGAAGATGATTTTCTAATCGTCAATATTGTTAAAAAATTTTTAGAGGTTTTCATACAATGAAAGCCTCTAAAAAATAAATTTGTGCAATATGCCCAATAAATTTAAAGTGTTTTGTGATAACAATACAATGAAAATACAATTAACCCGTGATATAATTAAGTTATAAAAACATTCGATGTTTTTAGACATAATTCGTCAAAAAATATTGCCTAAGTTTTAACAAACACCAATAATACTGATTAATATGGAGGTGATTGCTAAAAGGTCTATTTCAGTAAAGGAAAACGTTTTAAAAGGGTTTTACATATGATTTTAATAATAAAGATAGGTGGGATATGAAAATGAAAAAAAACTTTATGGTTTGGATTTGTATCGTACTCATTGCTGCATTATTGGTGGGTTGTAGTGGTGGAGGTAATGAAGCTTCCGGTGAAGAAGGAAACGGTGGGGCTAAAAGAAGAGAAAGTGTATCTTTTGCTACTAGTGGACAAGGTGGAACCTTCTATGTTGCAGGTTCAGGAATTGCTTCCTTAGTAAGCTCTAAGGTTGATGGACTTCAGGTTACAGCAGAAGTAACCCAAGGGGTTGTAGAAAACGTACGTCTTATGGCAACTGGTCAATCAGAAATGGGCTTTTCCTATGGTTCTACAGCCTATAATATGCAAAGAGGTTTAGCAGAATTTGAAGGACAACAATATGACGGTCTAAGGGCAGTAGCAAATATCCATGATGGTGCCCTACACTTTGTTACTTTAGAAAGAACAGGTATAAAAACTTTAGATGATTTAGTAGGTAAAAAAGTATCTGTTGGACCTCAGGGATCAGGAAGTGCAGCAGTAGCAGAAGAGTTTTTGACAGGTGTAGATTTATTTGATGCAATAGATATTCAATACTTAGGATTTAATGACTCTGCTTCAGCCCTTAGGGATGGACATATCGATGCTTTTATTATTGGAGGTACAACACCAGTACCAGCTTTAATTGAATTAGAGGCATCCCATAAAATGACATTAATTCCAGTGGATGAGGCAAGGATACAACAGTTTTTAGAAGCTCATCCCTACCATGTTCCTTATACTATTGCTGCAGAAGCCTATGAAAGTATTTCTGAGCCTGTACAAACAGTAGGTTATACAGTAATATGGGTGGCAAACGAGGATGTTCCAGAATGGGTAGTGCATGAAATGCTACAGGTGATGTTTGATGATGAAGGTAGAAACTATCTACAGAATGTTCAAGCTGGCTTTAAAGAAATGTCTCCTGGTATCGACAGATTCCAACATATTGCTCTTCCCCTTCATCCAGGAGCTGAGAAGTATTATAAGGAAGAAGGTTTAATGTAATAAAGAAATATGACAATATATTAGTAGGGCTAATGCCCTACTAATATATTGAAAGTAATAGATTGCTTTAAGTTTATAATCGACACAAAAATGTAACATAACAATAAAGGAGGTTTATTGATTTGCAAACAAAGCTTAATAAACAAATGATTATTAATATACTTGCTGCAACATTTTCCGGCGTATATATCTATCAAGCAGCTTTTGGTTTTTGGCAAGCCCATATCAGCCGTGGATTATATATTTTATTTGCCCTTGTACTTACCTTTTTAATTAATCCTAAGAGAAAAGGAGAAACTACACCTATTCTTCAGGCGATAGATTTGACCCTTATTGCAGTTTCCTGTGTAACAATACTCTACTATATGAAGAATTTTCCTAATATGGCGAAGAGTGCAGGTATGCCTTTAGGGACAACTGAACTTATTATGGGGATATTGGCTGTCATCCTAGTTTTGGAGGCTGGACGAAGAAGTGTAGGTTGGTCTTTAAGTATTATCGCTTCAGTATTTATAGTTTATAACTATTTTGGAAATTATATGCCAAACATTATTTATCATCGTGGATATAGTGTGAATAGAATTGTTAGTGTTATGTATGGAAGTACCGATGGTATTTTTGGTTCCGTTGCCAGTGTATTTTCAACCTTTATATTCTTATTCATTATTTTTGGCTCTTTTTTACAAAAGTCTGGAGCAGGACAATTTTTTATTGAGTTATCTAAAGCTGCTGTTGGAAGATTTACTGGAGGTGCTGGCCAGGCAGCTGTTGTTTCTAGCGGAATCCTAGGCTCAATTATGGGATCTTCCACTGCAAATACAGCAATAACAGGTGCTGTTACCATCCCCCTTATGGTTTCCAATGGCTATAAAAAACACGTAGCAGCAGGGGTAGAGGCAGTTGTCTCCATTGGAGGACAATTTCTACCACCTATTATGGGAGCAGCAGCCTTCTTGATGGCAGCCTTTATCGGTGTTCCTTATATAGAAATTGCTAGAGCGGGTTTAATCCCAGCTTTACTCTTCTTTGTTAGTATGATTTTTATGGTATACCTTGAAGCAAAACGATCTGGCTTAAAGGGACTTCCAAAGGAAGAAATCCCTAAGGCAAGTGATGTTTTAAAATCTGGATGGTATTTCTTTATACCGATAACAATTATTGCATATTTCTTAGGGATGGGATATTCTCCTTCTATGGCAGGGTTTTGGGCAATCGTTTCAACCTATGTAGTATCCTTTTTCAATAAAGAAAATCGTATGTCGGTAAAGGATGTGTATATGGCATTAGTTGATGGAGCCAAGGGTGCTTTAGCGATGTCAACGACAGCAGGAATTGTAGGGATTTTAGTAGCTGCCATTTCCTTACCAGGATTAGGGATGAAATTTAGTTCCATCATATTAGAACTTGCAGGAGGAAGACTACCTATAGCTTTACTTCTAGTAATGATAGCTAGTTTCTTTTTAGGAATGGGTATGAATGTAACGTCTGCCTACCTATTATTAGTAACACTAGCAGCCCCAGCTTTAGTAGATATGGGTGTTCCAATGATAGCAGCCCACTTCTTTGTATTCTGGACCAGTCAGCTGGCTGTAATTACGCCACCAGTATGTCTTTCAGCCTATGTGGCAGCAGCCATAGCGGAGGCAGATGTATGGGAGACAGGATGGTATTCTCTGAGAATGGGTTTAGCCATCTATTATTTACCGATAATGTTTGTATACATTCCTTCTCTATTATGGATTGGAGAGCCTAGTCAAATCTTCTTGGCTGCTTTAACAGCTCTATTAGGGGTATTAAGCTTCTCAGCTTTAACCCAAGGTTATTTATTATTAAGCACGAATTTACATGAAAGAATCATGCTAGGTATTGCTTCTCTTAGCCTGATGTTCTATGGTGTGTATTCAGATATAATAGGTTTAGGCTTAGTTGTAGCAGTTGTTGCATTACAGTTGTTAAGAAAAAATAAAAAGACTGCAGTTGTTACAGAGTAACTAACAATTAATACAGTAGTCAATTAATAACAAATTTGATTTGTCCTTTTCAAGAAAAACTATTAAGTAGTAATAGAATTTATAAGTAAGGATAAACCCTAGTAAACGGATATAGATGCAAACGCATATATGTCTATTTGCTAGGGTAATTTTATTGAATCAATTGTTGATTTTAGATAGGATTTATAGGTTTTTAAAGGCTTTCTTAATTTAATAGATTAATTTACAGAAATTATTGGTTATCTAAAATTGTATAAAGTCTATAATCTCCTATTTAGTTATAAAAAAATATTTATAAAATATTTATCTATACATTATAAATAAGGTATAATAATAAGAAGCCCCTCACAAGAACAACTAATTCCTACTATAATAAAGGATGATACAATGGAAATATATTATATTGATAGAAAAACTGGAGAAAAAAAAAGAGAAACTGTAGCTGGTGACAAATATTTACGCTGGATGTATGAAACAAAAACAGGAACTAATCTTTTAGAAGCAATAATAAAGAGAAAATTATTTTCTACTATATATGGCAAAATACAAGATCTATCCCTAAGCAGAAGAAAAATATCTGATTTCATTAAAAACCTAGAAATTGACATGACTGAAGCAGAATATGAGGATTTAAAACATTACAAAAATTTTAATGACTTTTTTACCAGAAGACTAAAAAAGAATAGTCGACCTATATGTCAAGAGAAGGATAGTTTTATCTCGCCGGGAGATGGAAGGATTTTTGCCTATGAAAATATTAATGTTGAAAAAATTTTGCAGGTGAAGGGACAACAATATCCTTTATGGAAACTAATAGAGGATAGAGGATTAGCAGAGGAATATGCCGGAGGCACCTGTATTGTTGTAAGGCTAAACCCTGCAGATTATCATCGGTTTCATTTCCCTGATGATGGCATACCTGATTCTTCGATAAAAATCACAGGGGCTTACTACTCAGTAAATCCCATAGCTTTAAGAAAAAGGACAGGTATATACTGTGAAAACAAAAGAGAAATAACCATATTCCAATCAAAAAATTTTGAGGAAATTGTTATGATCGAGGTTGGAGCCACCTGTGTAGGCACCATTATACAGACATATCAGCCGGGAAAAACTGTAAAAAAAGGAGAAGAAAAGGGTTATTTTAAATTTGGTGGTTCTACAGTCATATTATTTTTAAAGAAAAATAGGATAAAAATAGATGAGGATATTATTAACAATACAAATCAAGGCTTTGAAACAAAGGTTAAGATGGGGGAAAAAATAGGTGTAAAAATATAAATAAAAAAGGTTAAGGAGTTTCCTCAACCTTTTTATTTATACATAACAATTAAATAATTAACAAGAAGAACAACAGCAGGAAGCTGTTTCGAAGGTTGTAAACATAGTTGTTTTTGCTTTACATACTGGACAATCATCTTCTAACTCTCCAACCAATGTATAGCCACAGATATCACATACGTGAACAGTAGCTTCATCATAATCCTTGCCAGCATCTACAGCTTCCTTAGCAGCAGTAAATAGAGCTGCATGGGTCTTTTCTGCTTCTAGAGCGAATTGGAAGGAACGGATACTGCCTTTTTCAGCCTGCATATCAGCAACTGCTATAAAAGCAGGATACATTTGGGCTACTTCATAGTTTTCCCCATCAATTGCCCCTTGAAGATTTTCTGAGGTGTTGGTCATACCAAAACCTGCTCCAGCAGTAACTGAAGCTTCTCCAACTTCTTTTCTTAATTCTCTAAAATGATTTCCTGCGTGAACCTGTTCTGCGTAGGCTACAGCCTTAAAAAGATTTTGAACATTTGGGAAGCCTTCTTTTTTCGCTGCTTCACCCCATTGTAAATATCGCATGTGAGCCATGCTTTCTCCACCAAAAGCGGATTTTAAATTGTCAGCTGTCATTGGATTCATTATAATCTCCTCCTTAAAATTAAATAATTTTATAACATACACATAAAAAGCTATGCAATAACTCCATAAGATGTTTACCCTGCTAGTTACATTTTAAACAATAACTATAAAAAATTCTAGCATAAATTTATAAATATCCTAGTTACTTTAGAGATGTGAAAATTTCTAATAATCTATAGAATAATAGGGCAAAATTTTTTAAAGGGAAAAACAAAGCTTTTAGAAGGAAAGTGAAAAATAAAATAGAATGTTATCTCTATATTAAGATTAAAGGTTTGGAGGTTAAGCATGTTTATTAAACAGTTAAAGGATATTAATAAAAGCCTTTTGAACGAAACAATAGAAGCAGTGGTTCTCTTATCACAGATAAATGTAAAAACTACGAAAACCGATAAAAAATATGCTGATATGGTAATTCAGGATGTATCAAAGGTGATGGAGGCCAAATACTGGGATTATGAAGAAAATGAGGAAAAAATAAAGGGGTTTGGTAACAATCCAATTGTACAAATTCAAGGGATCGTAGGAGAATATAATGGTCAATTGCAACTTACCATTAGAAGTCTAGAAAAAGTAGACAGTGACAAAGTTACTATAAAGGATTTTATTCCAGCCAGCACCATAGATTTCAACAGTATGGAAAAGGCACTAAAGCAGTTTTACGACAAAATTGAGAAGCCACATCTTAGAGAACTTCTAGATAAGATGATTTTTTCAGAGGAGTTTTATCAAGATTTTTGTACCCATCATGCTGCTAAAAAGGTACATCATAATTTTTACCATGGACTTTTACAACATACTTTAGAGGTTTTAAAATTTGTCTACACAGTAGCTATAACAAAAAAGCTTCCTCAGCATCGAATAGATCGTCTCATTGTAATGACAATGCTCCATGACTGGGGAAAAATGCTGGAGTATAAAGAGCTTCCTGAATTGGGATTAACAGAAGAGGGGATGATGATAGGACACATTGTGCTAAGCGCCCATTACACTATGAATAAAATAAAGGAAATCCATAATTTTCCTGAAGAAGATAAATTAGTGATTATAAACGGTATACTGGGACATCATGGGAGTCTAGAATTTGGATCTCCTGTTTTGCCTAAGACAGTGGAAGCACAAATTCTACATGCTGGGGATAAAATGTCGGGAGACATTGAAAGTATTTTAGCTTTTATGAAGGAAGATACAGAAGAAGAGACCTTCACAAAGAAATTGTGGAATATGGGAACTGAATACTATAAAAAATAGAGAAGGTTGATTCCTTCTCTATTTTTATAAAAAACATTTAGTGATTTTCCCGATGCTCTACTAAATCTATAGCACCTAAAACCACATGGGCTAATCCAAATCCTATAATGCCAGCGGAGATCAAGGGCTGAATATTTTTTCTTTGCATCATAGTACCGGTGGCTGTAACAGCTGTACCTAAAACAGTTGGGATTAAGCCTTCTTGAATTTTCATACAATCCCTCCTTGTTTAAATTGATTAGCAATATTAGTATGCTGCTAAGGGAAATAAAATATGTTGTATTTAAAAAGCAACATAGGTATAAAATAACTTCTTTTAATAAAATTACAAAAATATGGCTATAAGAATATTGAAAATTAATGAATCCAATAGAAGTGAAAAAATATTGTAAAATTACAAAGAATTAACAGGATAAATATTAGAAAAATAAATTCAGTTATTCAAATCAAATATTGGTATTCCATACAAAAAACAACTTTGTAACAGATACAAAATAAATTCAAAATATTTTTAACTTTTTAAAAGAAGGAATTATTTAAAAAATATAGAATAGTATTACAGTGGACTGAGATAGTCCATAAAGCTGAAGTTAAATTCCACAGACTATCTTAATTGTAGCGATTTCAATTCAGAAGAAAAATCAGCTTATTTTAGTTAAAGGGGAGTATGTCTTTACAAGATGCGGTTTAGAGACATATTATCCTTTAAAATAAAAATAAAGGGGGATATTATTTTATGAAGAAAAGAAGTTTGCTACTTATGGTAGCACTAGTGTTAATTTTAAGTCTTGTAGTAGTGGGCTGCGGTGGTGGTGGTGCTACTGGTGGTGATGCCGGTGAAAGTGGTGAAGCTGAAGCTCCACGTCGTACACAAGAGTTATTGTTGGCTACTGGAGGTACTGCAGGTACATATTACCCATTGGGTGCAGCTATAGCTAACGTATGGAATGAGAATGTTGAAGGTATTAATGTAACAATTCAACCAACAGGAGCTTCAGTTGAAAATATTAGACTTCTTAACTCAGGAGACGCTGATCTTGTTATGGCTATGAACAATATTGCTGATGATGCATGGAAGGGTGTAGGCTCCTTTGATGGTCAAGTAATTCAAAGCTTTAGGGCAGTAGGCGTTATTTATCCAGAGATTATTCAGGGAGTTGGATTAGTTGAAAAAGGAGTTTTAACAGTAGAAGATCAAAAAGGTAAAACCGTAGCTGGTGGTCCTCCAGGAAGTGGTACAGCTGCTACAACACCCCATATTTTTAGGGCCTATGGTTTAGAGGATAATGATATGACGATTGTTAATGATACCTTTGGAGATGCTGTTGATAAAATGAAGGATGGACACCTTGATGCAGCTTGGAACGTACTAGGTGCTCCTGCATCTGCTATCGTAGATCTATTAACAACAAAGGAAATCGCTTTTCTGGAAATTAAAGGAGAGGCATTACAACAACTACAAAGTGAATTCCCACTGGTTGCACCCCATGTTATTCCTGCTGGAACCTACAACTACAGAGGTAATGATTATCCAGAAATTAACACAATCGCATTACAAGCAGTGCTTTATGCAAGAGATGACATGGATGAAGACTTAGTTTACGAATTAACAAAAAATATGTATGAGAAAAATTCTGACATAGCAAGATCCCATGCAACTGGAGAGCAAATTCAATTACAAAATGCTCTAAATGGGATCACAACAGATTTGCATCCAGGAGCTATCAAGTACTACAAGGAGCAAGGTTTAATGTAAGGTATTCAAAAGAATAAGCATGAGCCGAGCATACTATGCCCGGCTCAATTTTGGAGTAGGACAAGATGAAAAAAAATTTTTATTTCAACAGAGCTATAATACTATTAATTATCCTACTATTATTTTATCCTATAACCATATTACAAGTGATAGATGGTGGAGATAGAAACAATATTTTATTCGTAACACCTGTAAAAAAACAGGATCAATTTAGTATCCAATGGATTCACTCTGTTACTAAACAGCCTGTTATTGAAACCTATGAAATCTATTCTGATTTAACAATTGGTATATATGAAATGCTCTTTAATGAAAACGGTCCCAACCTCCCCCATGGACCAGAGGGTGGAACAAAATGGGAAATTAAAGACGGTATGTTCCGTGTATACAACTATAATCTTGTTTTTGACGAGGTTCCCGTAAGAATAGGAGAGGTTATTGCTAATCATACATTAATTTATAAAGATCATGTTGTAGAACTGAAGGATATCAGTAGGCCAGGGGGATTTGTTAGAATTGGCGCAAATAAAACTCCCCTTATGAAATACTTATACAAGGAGGTTAGACTGTGGCTAAAGATAAAATAAGCTTAACACCTGAACTAGATGAGGAAAAACAAGCAGAGCTTATGGCTAAGTACGATAGAGAGTTTACCTACAGAAGACTAAAAGGAATTATGGCAAAGGTTGTTTCTATTGTAGCCATAGTATGGGCATTGGTACAACTCCGGACTGCAGCCCTTGGTGTATTTCCAACCACCATACAAAGGGGACAGCACGTAGGATTTGCACTTTTTTTGGTATTTCTTCTCTACCCCATGAGAAAGTCTAATAGAAGTGATAAAATTGCTTGGTACGATTTTATATGTGCGGGTCTTTCGATTGTAGTAGCGGCATATCATATTATTTATTATCAGCCTATTATCCATAGGGCTGGGGCTTATACTACTGCCGATATAACGATATCTATTATAGCAGTATTATTGGTTATTGAGGCTACAAGAAGGGTTGCTGGACCAGTATTGGTTTCAGTAGCATCATTTTTCTTAATATATGCTTACTTTGGACAAATGTTTCCAGGATTTTTATCCCACAGGGGATATGCCATACCTAGGATTGCCACCTATATGTGGATGTCTACAGAGGCTGTTTTAGGTATTCCTGTAGGAGTATCATCAACATTTATTTTCCTATTCCTAGTCTTTGCAACCTTCCTAAAGAAGACTGGGATTGGTGACTGGTTAACGGACTTGGCCATGGGGGTGGCTGGGGGTGCTACTGGAGGTCCTGCTAAGGCAGCTGTTATTGCCAGTGCCTGTCAGGGAACCATATCAGGAAGCTCTGTTGCCAATACCGTTGGTACAGGCTCTGTAACTATACCATTAATGAAAAGTATCGGTTACCGTAGTGAATTTGCAGCAGCTACTGAAGCAGCAGCATCTACTGGGGGACAGTTGATGCCACCTATTATGGGGGCAGCTGCCTTCATCATGACAGAATTTACTGGCTTGCCCTACAGTGTTATTGCTTTATCAGCAGCGATTCCTGCTTTATTATATTTTACAGGTATTTTTATTATGATCCACCTAGAGGCTAAAAAACAGGGTCTTAGGGGGTTAAAACGTAGCGAATTACCAAATCCTTTAAAATTAATAAAGGAAAAATGGTTCTTGGCTTTACCTATCGTAGTCATTGTTGTGCTTTTAGTACAGGGTAGAACCCCCATGAGGGCAGCATTATTTGCTATTGGTAGTGCTATTCTTGTATCCTATATTAGAAAAGATACAAGATTAAAGATTAAAGATATATTTGATGGTTTAGAGGAGGGTGCTAGAACAGCACTGCCAGTTGCTATGGCCTGTGCTACAGCTGGTATTATTGTAGGTATTGTTACCCTAACAGGTTTAGGGGTTAAATTCTCCAACGGTATTTTATTTTTATCCGGTGGTAATATGTACTTAGCCATGTTATTTACCATGTTTGCCTCTATTCTTTTAGGTATGGGGATGCCTACAACAGCCAATTATATCGTTCAGGCAACCATTGCTGCTCCTGTATTGGTTGAATTAGGGGTACCGATTATCGCAGCCCATTTATTTGTATTCTACTTTGGTATTGTTGCCGATATTACACCACCAGTTGCTTTGGCAGCCTTTGCAGGGTCAGGTATTGCTGGGTCTAATCCCTTTAAGACAGGGGTACAGGCTTCTAAACTGGCCTTTGCAGCCTATTTAGTACCCTACATTTTTGCAACCAATCCGGAGCTGGTATTGGTAGATACCAATGCAATCGAATTAATTATGGCCTTGGCAACAGCCCTAATCGGCATGTATGCCTTGGGTGGGGCGGTAAGCGGTTATTTAAAGACTACAGCTAGGGCATGGGAAAGACTTATCCTGGCAGTGGGGGGTATTATGCTGGTAAACCCAAGTGGGTGGACCAATGGGATAGGAATTGCCTTGACGGTAGCAATTTTTGCTTTACAAACAATCCGTTCTAAAAAAGAAACTGAAACTGTTGAAGTTTAATAAAATGATGATGAACAACCTCTACTTTGCTAGGGGTTGTTTTTATGTTTTTGGGGATAATCCAGTATGCTATAATAGGATTATGACCATATTCATAGAAAATGAGGTGAAATGATGGGTATAACCTATATAACTGGAAGGGCAGGGGCAGGTAAAAGTCACTATGTGCTGTCCGCCATAAAGGAACGGATTCAAGAGGGACAAGAACACCCTCTATTTCTAATGGTGCCAGAGCAATTCACCCTACAGGCCGAGAGGGACTTAATTGAAAAGCAACAATTGGATGGCATCATGGGGGCAGAGGTCTTGAGTTTTACTAGACTTGCCCACAGGGTTTTTCATGAAGTAGGGGGATTGACAAAGACACCTATCAATGACATAGGGAAAACCATGATTATTAAAAGAATTCTAGATGAATATAAAGAGGACTTAAAAATTTACAAAACCACAGCTAAACAAGAGGGATTTGTAGGGAAGATAAATGATATGATTTGTGAATTAAAACAGCAGGAAATTACTGCTATTGATCTAAATATGGTGATGGAAGATTTAGAAGAAGAAAGTATCTTAAAGATGAAGCTGGATGATATTATTTTGATTTATGATAAATTTAATAGCTATTTAGAAAATCGCTATGTGGATAATGAAGATCATATCAATCTCCTAATTGAAAGCATTGAAACCTCAAATTTTTTAGAAAATGCCGAGGTTTGGATTGATGGGTTTCATACCTTTACTCCTCAAACCTTCAGGGTTATAGAAAAGCTTTTATTAAAGGTGAGGGAGGTATATATAACCTTTACGATGGAGTTAAAGGGAAAGGAATGGGATAAAAATCTTTTTCATGTTTCTCAAAATACTTATTTAAAGATAAAAAAAATGGTGGAAGGATTAGGGGTTGACGAAAAAATTATTAATCTTGATTTACACAGAAGGGAAGATCTGGGCCAGAAGAAAGAAATTAAACACATCGAAGAGGAGTTTTTCCGCTACCCCTATAGACAGTTTACAGAGGAGGTTGAAAATTTAAAGATTTTCGCTGCTGCTAATCCTCAAGCAGAGATTGAACACACTGCAGCAGAAATTATTGCCTTGATCAGGGATAGAGGTTATAGATTTAGAGATATTGCTTTGGTATCAGGGGACTTTGAAGGATATGGAAGCACCATAAAAAGGGTATTTGAAGAGTATGGAATTCCCTATTTTATGGACCAAAAACGCAGCATTATGAATAATCCTATCATTGAGTTTGTTTTAGCTGCAATAGAAACAGGACTTAAAAATTATTCCTATAAAGAAATGTTTCGATTTATAAAAACTGGCCTTACAGGTTTGACGAAGGATGAAGAAGAGGTATTGGAGAATTACGTTCTTCAATATGGGATTAAAGGAAAGCTATGGTTGGAGGACTTTTATAAAGGAATAGAGGGAAACCAACTTCATCAAGTAAATGATATTAGACAAAGGGTGATAACCCCTCTAAACACCTTCCATAAGAAAATTAGACAAAGGAAAAGTCCTAGGGGAATAACAAAGGCCCTATTTGAATTTCTGCAGGAAATGAAGATTGAGGAAAAGCTAGAAAATTGGATTGAAGCCCTAAAGGATGAGGGTAGATTTGATTATGCCAATGAAAACACGCAAATTTGGAATACGGTTTTAGAAATTTTTGATCAAATCTATGAAATCCTAGAAAACGAAAAGATTTCTCTAAAGGAATACTATAGAATCCTAGAATCAGGTTTTGCCGCCTGTGAAATAGGTGTTATTCCTTCAACCATCGACCAAGTACTGGTGGGTAACATAGACCGCTCAAGAAGTCATGATATTAAGGCTTTATTTGTGGTGGGGGGAAATGATGGAATTTTACCTTCTCTACAGAATGATGAAGGAATTCTGCTGGAGCATGAACGACAATCCCTAGAAAATTCTGGTTTAGAGTTGGTGGAAAGGGGAGAAACAAGACTTTATCAGGAAAATTTTTCTATTTATTCTGCCTTCTCGAAGCCCAAAGAGTATCTGTGGGTGAGTTTTTCCCTAGGAGATGAGGAAGGAAAAGCAAAACGCCCTTCTATTTTAATAGATCGTTTTAAAAAGCTTTTTCCTAAATTGAGAATTGAAGGAGATTTAATGAAAGGAATAGAAAATCAACTACATTTAGTGGCAACACCCGATAGCACATTTAAACATCTAACAGAGAATCTGAGATTGTTTATAGATAGCAAGCCCATGGAATCCCTTTGGTGGGATATTTATGATTGGTATTATCATCAACCTCAATGGCAGGATAAGAGGAGACTCATGATAGAAGGACTCTTCCATGAAAATCAAGTAAAATATGTGGATAAAGGAAGAATAAGAAATCTATATGATACCCCTATCAAAACCAGTGTTTCAAGGTTAGAAGCCTTTGCAAATTGTCCTTTCTCCCATTTTGTAACCTATGGACTACGACCCAAGGAGAGAAAGGAATATGCTATAAGAACACCAGATATAGGGAAGCTATTCCACGACTCTGTTGACAAGTTTGCTGAAAAAACAAAGGAGAAAGCTATAAATTGGAGAGATATTCATAAGGAGGAAAGTGATCGACTGGTGGAGGAGATTATGGAACAGTTGACCCAGGATTTTGAGCATGGGGTAATGCTGAGTACCCACCGTTATAAATACCTGGTGAATCGTTTAACCCGGATTAGTAAGAAGGCGTTATGGACGATAATAGAACACATGAAAAACGGCGATTTTGAGGTTCATGGCCATGAGATAGCCTTTGGAGAAGGAAGAACCCTCCCTAGTATTGTTATACAGCTGGAGGATGGAGAAAAAATTACGTTAGAGGGAAGAATTGATAGAATTGATATCCTACAGGAGGAAGATATTAACTATTTTAAGGTAATTGATTATAAATCCAGTAATAAAAAGTTTAGTTTATCCGATGTATATTATGGCTTTCAGCTTCAATTGATTGTTTATTTAGATGCAGTGATGGCCCTAGAGGATAGATGGAAAAAGAAAAAAAATCATCCTGCTGGAGTATTTTACTTTAAAATAGATGATCCCTTAATAAAAACACCTGATAAAGCAATAGAGAGGATAGAGCAGGAAATCAATAAGGAACTGAAGATGAAGGGCTTGGTGGTAAAGGATTTAAAAATTATCAAAGGGATGGACCATAAACTTGAAAAACACTCTGATATCATACCTGTTTCCTTAAACCAAGATGAGACTATAAGCAAGAAATCTTCTGTTGCTACAGAGGAGGATTTTATTAATCTTATCGCCCACGCAAAAAGCTTAATAAAAGAGATGGGAAAGGAAATTTTAAAGGGGAATGTGAAGATTGAACCATGTAAAAAGGGGAAACAGGTCTCCTGTCAATATTGTTCCTATCAGGCTATTTGTCAATTTGATCATCTCTTTGATGACAATAAGTATAAAAGTATTAAAGAACTAAAATCAGAGGAAGTACTACAAAGGCTGCAGAAGAGAAAGGAGGAAGACAATGAAAAGGTGGACGAAGGAACAACAGGCGGCCATTGATGCTCGAAGAAGTAATCTATTGGTGGCTGCTGCTGCCGGTTCTGGAAAAACAGCTGTTTTAGTAGAAAGAATTATAAAAATCATTTTAGAGGATAAAATGGATATTGATAAACTTCTCATTGTAACCTTTACCAATGCTGCAGCTGGAGAAATGCGGGAGAGAATTGCCGATGCTATTGTCAAGGAATTGGAAAAAGAAAATGAAAATGCGGAGCATTTGAGAAGACAAATAAACCTTCTGAATAAAGCTTCTATTATAACCCTTCATGCCTTTTGTATTGAGGTAGTAAAAAAACACTTTCACTTTATTGATATTGATCCTAATTTTCGCATCGGGGATACAACAGAAACCAGTATTTTGCAGATGGAAACTCTAGAGGAGTTATTAGAGAAGGAGTATGAGAAAAATCATCCTGATTTTATTGGATTGGTGGAGGTCTTTGGTGGAAGGAGGGAGGATACTCCCCTACAGGATTTAATTCTAAAGGTCTACTACTTCATTCAAAGTCAACCGAAGCCCTATGGATGGTTAAAGGAACAGGCAGAAGCCTTTAACATAGATCTTCAGGGATTTGAGGAAAGTCTATGGGTCAAAACCATTAAAGAAGGAATCCAAATAAGTCTAAAGGGTGCCATGGATTTATTAAAAGAAGCTGAAGAAATATGTAATAAGCCAGGAGGTCCTTACAAATATTTAGATGCTATACAGGATGATATGCTTCAGATAGAAGGTCTGCTGCTGGGTTTAAAAAAGGGTGTTACAACCTTTTATAAAAATATAGAGAACTTTAAACATAAAAGTTTAAGCAGGGCAAAGCAAGAGGTAGATGAGGATTTCAAGGAATTAGTAAAAGGCCTAAGGGAGAATAGCAAAGATATTATAAAAACCATTAAAAAGGACATATTTTCCTTAAGTCCTGAAGCCTACATAGAGGACTTACAAGCCCTTTATCCTCTTATGGTATATCTTCAACAATTATTGATAAGTTTTGATAAAGGATATAGAGAGAAAAAAAGGGAAAGGGGCATTGTAGATTTCAATGATTTGGAGCATTATGCCCTGGAGATTTTAGAAAATAATAAGGCGGCTGAGGAGTACCGTAATAGATTTGAATATATATTTGTTGATGAATACCAAGATAGTAACATTGTTCAGGAAACCCTTATCGGTTATATAAAGAGAGAAAATAATCTTTTTATGGTGGGGGATGTAAAACAAAGTATATATCGATTTAGACTAGCAGATCCTAGTCTATTTATTGATAAATATGAGGGCTATTCTATTGAGGGGGGTGCTGTTAACAGAAGAATTGATTTATCAAAAAACTTTAGAAGTAGGGGAGAAGTTCTACAGGGCGTTAACTATATTTTTAAACATATTATGTCTAAAGCCTTAGGGGAAATAGATTATACAGAAGATGCCTTTCTCTATCAAGGTAGAGACTTTCAGCCAATAAAGGACCCATCTATCGAAGTGAACTTCATTGAGAAGGATTTTGAAGAGGAAGAGGAGCTTCAAGAAGAAATTGAAGAACTGGAAAATATAGAGGTAGAAGCACGGATTGTTGCCAAGAGGATTAAAAAGCTGTTAAAAGAAGAGATTTACGATGAAAATCAAGGATTATACAGGAGGGTGGATTATAAGGATATTGTTGTTCTCATGAGGACAACCCAAAACTGGGCAGAAACATTTTTGGATACATTTATGGCGGAAGGAATTCCTGCCTATGCCGATGCCAGTACTGGTTACTTTGAAACAGTAGAAATCAATATGTTTATGAATCTTCTTAAGGTTATTGATAATAAAAGACAGGATTTACCCCTCTTAAGTGTTATGAGGTCACCTATAGGAGAATTTAAGATAGAGGAATTAATGGAGGTAAGGATTTTCCATAAAGAAGATACTTTTTATGAAGGAATTAAGGCCTATATAGCTGGTCAATCCAATCCCTTGACTTATAAATTACAGAATTTTATTGATAAGCTCAATAGATGGTCGAAGGAAGCAAGATTTATGAAAATAGATGAGTTTATATGGAAGCTCTTTACTGAGACGGGATATTTCTATTATGTAGGAGCTATGCCTGGGGGAGGACAAAAACAAGCAAATCTTCGAATATTATTAGACAGAGCTAAACAATTTGAAAAAACCTCCACCAAAGGACTATTTAATTTCATTAAATTTATAGAAAAATTGGAACGTAGCAAAGGAGATATGGGTGCTGCAAAGATTCTAGGAGAAAATGATAATGTGGTAAGAATTATGAGTATCCATAAAAGTAAAGGCTTGGAGTTTCCTGTAGTCATTACTGCAGGAATGGGTAAAAATTTTAACCTGAGGGATGTTAGTGCTGATGTTTTATTACACAAGGATTTAGGTTTAGGACCTAAGTTTACAGATCTAAATTTAAGAACCTATAGGGATACTATTGCTAAGTTGGCCATGAAGGATAAGATAAAAATGGAAAGCCTATCGGAGGAAATGAGAATTCTCTACGTTGCTTTAACAAGACCGATAGACAAGCTGATTTTAGTGGGCTCTGTTAAAAATTTACCTAAGCAGGTGGAAAAGTGGAGAAAGAATATGAATCTCTATATGCTTTCTACAGCTAGGAGTTATTTTGATTGGATTGGTATGGTATTGGCAAAGCATCCTGATGGTGAAGTCCTAAGGGAATTAACAGAATTGGCGTGGAACGAAGAACAACTATTAGCAGATCCCTCCAGATGGTCCATTCATATCCTCCATAGAAGGGATATTGTTATAGAGGAAGTGGAAAAGGTACATCAACATAAAGAGGCAAAAGAATATCTTGAGGAATTTCATAAAACCCACTTTACTGCCTATAAAAACCAAATAGATGCTAGATTAAACTGGCAGTATCCTAATCGAAGGGCTACATCCATACCCTCTAAGCTTTCAGTTTCTGAAATAAAAAAATCTACCATTGCAACAATGGATAGCATAGGCTACAACATTCCTACCTTGACAAGGAAACCAAAGTTTCTAGAAGGAACTAAGGTTTTTACAGCTGCCGAAAAGGGTACCATCCTCCACTTTGTTCTCCAGCATTTAGATTTAGAGGATCTAGAGAAGAAGGAGAATATTGAAGAGCAGATTCAATGGATGGTGATAAAGGAACTTTTAACGGAAGAGGAAGCAGCTACCGTTGAAGGTGATAAAATAAAAGCTTATTTTGATAGCAATTTGGGAAAAAGAATGTTAAAGGCCGATAAGGTTTATCGAGAAACCCCCTTTAATATTAAAAAGAGGGCAGAAGATGTTATAGAGGGGCTAGAGGACTGTGATGACAGTCTATTGGTACAGGGTGTAATAGACTGTCACTTCCAGGAGGGGGATGGATTAGTCCTCATAGACTATAAAAGTGATTATGTACCTAATAATGCCCCACAAATCATTGCTAAAAAATATGAAGTCCAGTTAAAGCTCTATGAAGAAGCATTAGAAAAAATAACGGGAAAAAGTGTAAAGGAAAAATATATCTATTTATTTGATATAGATAGGGCAATCAAACTGTAAAGGATTGTTTCTAAAATATATAATAAACCCTATGGTAAAATTTAAAATACAATTGAAGGTTGATTTTTTTAGGCAAATAGGCTAAAATAGACTATACTTTCAATAAAAACTTTATAGCATCTCGTATAATTTTGGAGATATGGTCCATAAGTTTCTACCAGACTGCCACAAATGGTCTGACTACGGGAGATTTATTTCGATACAAGACTAAACTATTTCTATTAGCCAAAAACAAATTGTTTTTGTTTAATAGAATTGAAATTTAAAAAAACAAGGTTTAGTCGGTATTTTCTATAAATCTGTTGATAAACCGTAGAGTTTTTCTACGGTTTTTTGTTTTTGATTTACAATATGACATTTTGAGGAGGAGAAAGATGGAGTTGTTAAAGAGGAAGATTATACAAGAAGGCAGGGTATTGGATGGAAATGTACTGAAGGTGGATAGCTTTTTAAATCATCAGTTGGATATAGAACTATTGAATGAAATTGGGAAGAGATTTAAAGAATTATTTAAAAACAAATCTGTTACCAAAATATTGACAGCAGAAGTATCAGGTATTGCAATAGCTGCAATAGCAGCACAGTATTTTAATGTACCAGTTGTTTTTGCAAAGAAAACAGAGTCAAAAAACTTAGATAAGGAAGTATATGAAGGAAGTGCCTATTCCTATACAAAGGAAAAACACTATAAATTTATGGTTTCAAAAAAGTATATTAGTGAAGAAGATCATATATTAATTATTGATGATTTTTTAGCCAATGGTCAATCAATATTAGGTTTAAAGGAAATTGTTGATAAAGCTAATGCTCATTTAGTAGGGGTGGGCATCGTAATTGAAAAAGGATTTCAAGAAGGTGGAGAAATGCTAAGAGCAGCTAATATAGATATTCAATCCTTAGCTATTATTGATAGTATGGAGAATAACAAAATAAACTTTCGCTAAAAACTTCTAAAGATAACTTTTAGAATACTAAGGTTTAGAAGGAGGACTAGCATGACAAAAATATACTATCCGTGGTTCAAAAGAGAAGATATTGATGGTTTTTTTGCACTTTTTCAAAATAACTTAGCAAACTTTGTTTTAATTGCTGTAGTAATGATTTCTATAGGCTATCCCACCTCTATTGTTTATGGGAAAGTTATTCCTGGGGCAGCCATATCCGTACTATTTGGCAATCTGTATTATGCTAATATGGCAAAAAAACTAGCCATAAAAGAAAATCGAACTGATGTAACAGCCCTATCCTACGGTATAAGTACACCTGTAATGTTTATTTATTTATTTGGGGTACTAAAGCCAGCCCTTGATTTAACAGGTAACCCTGAAGCTGCTTGGAAAATTGGAATGGCAGCATGTCTTCTTGGGGGTTTAATCGAGGCCCTGGGGAGTGTTATTGGCAAATGGATTCACAGTCATTTACCAAGAGCGTCTATGCTAGGTACTTTAGCAGGGGTAGCTTTTGCCTTTATTGGCGGGGAGTTGTTGTTTAAAACCTATGAAATGCCCATGATAGGTTTAATTGTATTGGCTATTATCTTAATTGGTTTAATTGCCAAAAAACCAATGCCCTTTAAAATTCCTGCTTCATTGTTTGCAATCATCATTGGTACTGTCATGGCCTATACTATTGGGGGCGTAGATTCAGGACAAATAACTGAAGGGCTTGGAACTGTAGGTATTTATCTGCCTATACCAACCTTAGGATTTTTTCAAGGCTTCACCTATTTAACCACTACAATGGCAGGATTATTTGCTATCCTACTACCCATATCCATCTACAACTTTATTGAGACAATGAATAATGTTGAGGCGATGGCAGCGGCAGGGGATAGATATTGTGTTCAAGAGGCACAATTAGCAGATGGACTAGGCACCATAGTAGGTGCAATATTTGGAGGGGTATTTCCTACGACAGTTTATATTGCTTCCATTGGTTCCAAGTGGATGAATGCCGGGAGGGGCTATTCTGTCATCAATGGTTTTGTATTTTTAGTTGCCTCTACCTTTGGAATTATTGCTGCCATGTCAAAAATAATTCCTATAGCTGTTATTGCACCCATATTAGTATTCGTTGGAATATCTATGGTTTCTCAAGCCTTTAATTCAGTAGAGAAAAGGCATTTTCCAGCAGTAGTTTTGGCCATGCTTCCTTACTTTGCTAACTATATTATGACACGGTTTAATGGAGGAGCTGGAGAGGTTGTTGCAAACCTATCCTCTGGTATAGTTCCCTTAGGACAGGGTGCAATGTTTACTGGGTTAATTTGGGGAGCTATTTTAGTATTCATCATAGATGATGAATTTCATAAGGCAGCTTATGCAGCCTTAGCTGGAGGGATATTATCAGCTACAGGTTTTATGCATGCACCCCAATTACAGTTTTTATTTGATTATCAATATGTTGTTGGGTATATCCTAATGGCAGTGTTATTTATTGGATTTAGTCAATATTATAAAACCTTAGAAGTAGAAGAGAAAGTAAGTGAATAGTATTTATAGTAAATAATTTTAAGGTTGCCTTTTGAGGCAGCCTTTTTGAATTTTGAGTTATGCCGTAAAGGAAAAGAGGATTTATAAAAGAAGAATGGAATAATAATGGTAAGGATTATAAGAGAGGAGTGAGGGAATGAAAATTTATATTAGTGCTGATATTGAAGGAATAACAGGGATTGTAGATTGGAATGAAACAGAAATGGGAAAGGATGATTACATCCCCTTTGCTGAACAAATGATTCAAGAAGTAAAAGCAGCATGTGAAGGAGCAGTCAATGCTGGGGCAGAGGAGATATGGATTAAGGATGCTCATCATTATGCTAGAAATTTAAAGATCAATGATTTTCCTACCAGTGTCAAACTCATTAGAGGGTGGAGTGGACATCCCTTTTGCATGATGCAGGAATTAGACGAATCCTTTGATGCTGTCATTATGATAGGCTATCACTCTGGTTGTGGAAGTAATGGAAACCCTTTAGCTCATACGTTAGATGTATCTAATGTCCAATACATAAAGATTAATGATGAGGTAGCCAGTGAATTTTTAATCAATGCCTATGCCTCTGCATTGGTTGGTGTCCCTGTAGTTTTTGTTAGTGGTGATGAAGAACTCTGTAAAAATGTTATCCATCTAAATGAAAATATCAAAACCCTTGCTGCAAACAAAGGGATAGGAAACTCTGTGATTAGTATACATCCAGAAACTACAGTAAAGTTAATAAAAGATGGAGTGGAATTAGCAATAAATCAAGGAGTTCATCAATGCAATATAAAGCTACCCTCTAGCCTCAAGATAGAGATAGGCTATGTCCAACATGCAAAGGCCTATAGAGCTTCCTTTTATCCTGGGGCAAAACAATTATCTGTAAATAGTATTTTATATGAAACTGATAATTACTTTGATGTGTTGAGGTTGCTACAGTTTGTTCTATAAAAATCTGTAAAATCCTGCTAACAATTTAACCAAAAATTAGGGGAGGTTATTCTATGAAAATTAATCCATTTAAATTAGAGCGGTATTTTGCTATTTATGAATTTACAGCCAAATATTTGTTAAGCCCTTCAGATTGTGAAAGTTTACCTATGGAACAATTACTTAAGGGAGCTGATGAAGAGAGCTTAAAGCTATGGAAGGATTTAAAACTAGGATATACAGAATCAAGAGGTCATCCTATTTTAAGAGAAGAAATTACAAAGCTTTATCATAACATCAATGTAGATGACGTCATCACCATTGTCCCTGAAGAAGGTATCTTCATAGCTATGAATGCCATTCTAGAGGAGGGAGATCATGTGATTGTAGTAGATCCCATCTATCAATCCTTATCGGAAATCCCAAAATCATTAGGCTGTAGTGTGACGAATTGGACTGTGAAATTAAAGGATCATCGGTGGTCTTTAGATATAGATTTTTTAGAAAAAAGTATTTGTGAGAAAACAAAAATGATAATTGTTAATTTCCCCCATAATCCAACCGGTTATTTACCGACAAAAGAGGAGTTCAGTAAAATTATTGAAATTGCAAAAAAACATGATCTATACTTATTCTCAGATGAAATGTACTGGTTGTTAGAGCATAGGGAGGGGGAAGGGCTGCCTTCGGCAGGAGATACCTATGAAAAGGGAATATCTCTGTTCGGTCTTTCAAAGACCTTTAGCCTTCCTGGACTAAGACTTGGATGGCTTGTTACTCAAGATAAGGCTTTAATGGACAAGATAGCAAATTTTAAGGATTACACAACCATATGCGGTAGTGCTTCTAGTGAAGTCTTAGGTATTATGGCCTTGAGACAGAAAGAAACTATTTTAAAGAAAAATCGAGAAAGAATTTTAGATAATAAGGCCTCGGCAAAAGACTTCTTTAAAAGGTATAATGAGCTTTTTACATGGATCGAACCTAGGGGAGGTTCTATAGCTTTCCCTAAGCTAAGTGAAAAAATAAAGGTTGTAGAATTTTGTGATAGGGTGGTAAAAGATAAGAGTATTATGATTTTACCAGGAGAAACCTTTGATTATGATGGAAATCACTTTAGAATAGGCTTGGGTAGGGAAAATTTCAAACAAATTCTTAAGGAACTAGAAGCATATATAATAGAAGAAATTAAAAATTATTATTAAAGGCTTTTATAATCATAGGAATGTGGGTATTTTAAATATAAATAGATTAAAGGATGTGAGGATGAAATGTTGGCCAAAGATATTATGACAAAGGAAGTTATAAGGGTTAAAAAAGACAGCACTGTTGAAGAAGTAATTAAGCTGGTATTGGAACATAATATCAGTGGGTTACCGGTAGTAGACGATGAAAATAATGTAATAGGTATTATAACAGAAGGTGATTTAATCTATAGAAGTAAAAAATTACATATACCCACTTATTTTACCCTATTAGATAGTTATATTTTTTTAGAAAACCCTCAAAATCTAGAGGCACAGCTAAAAAAAATGGTGGGGTATAAGGTGAAGGATGTTATGACATCCAAAGTCATTATGGTAGATCTTGAAGAAACCATTGAAGAGATTGCCACCCTCATGTCAGAAAAAAACATTAATAGAGTTCCAGTAGTAAAAGAGGGAAAACTAATGGGCATCGTAAGCAGAAGAGATATTATAAAAGCCTATGCTAATAAATAGAACCCTAAATATAATTAATCTAAAGTTTGAGAATTTTTCAACAAAAAAAGTCCCCGTCAGGGGATTTTCTATTTGCAAAAAATAATATATATTACAACAAATCAATTATCATCTAACAATTAATCAAGGGTAGAATTTCCTTGATTTTCCCAAAAAACTGTAGTATATTTAAAATATAAAGTAGTAATTAATAGGAGTTATTAAAAAAAAGCCTTTGATGTCATTGCCATTGCCATTGCTAAGAAATATTACTATAGCAAATAAAGACAATGATTAAATTTTAATTTTGAATGATAAAATAATAACGATAAACTCCAAAAAAATTTTTAAATAAAAATGTGAAAATTGTAACAAAATTTAATTTTTCAAAAAGTTGAAAAATTATAAATATATCAAGGAGTGATAATGTGAACAAAAAAATTTTTTGGCTTATAGCCTATGTTGCAACTGGAGCGGGCATGATGGGAGAAGCACTTTTAAAGAAGGGAGATGGTTTTACCATAGCAGTGTTGGGAATTGGGGCACTATTTTATGCTGTAACCTTAAGGGACCATTATAAGGAATTAAAGGGATAGGAGAGATAACGATGGATAAAAATAAGCTGTACACAATATTATGTGCATTTATAGGGGCTACGATTACTTGGTATATTAATCATCAAATGGGTTATGGACCTATTGTAGCAAATGGATTAGTAGGGGTTATAGGAGCTGTTTTACTACCTGCTCCTTTAGCGGCAGCTACTTATATCGCATCCTTTGTTGGTATGTCTGGATTTAGTGTATTGTCATCTGTGGTTGGAGCGGGTATTGGTGGAATCATTGCAGGATTGGTAATTGCTTTTTCTCCAGAAGTCTATGCAGGTATTGGTGGTAAGGGTGGTACGATAGCTGCTATGTCGGTACAAATAACAAGAGGAATTTTAAGTTTTTTTAACTAGGGGGTAAAAAAGAATGGAAAAATTAACAATTATACTGGTTTCAGTGATAGCAGCTTTAATGACTTATTATATAAGTGTGTATTTAAATAAAGGTGCGGTATTTGGTTCGGCTATTGTTACTTTGGTGGCAGGGGTTGTTTTTCCACATTTTTTTCCCGACAACGGAGCAACCTTAGCAGCCATGGCAACTTGTGCCTCCTATGCAGCCATGGTAAGTGCAGCGAAATTCCCTAAAATCCAGGAAATGATAGGGGTAGGAACTTTAGTAGGCTTGATTTTTATTGCTACCATGACGGCCTTTGTAGGTGTAGGAGGTAGATTAGGAACAATTGCAGCAGTAGCTGGATTGGCATGGTTGGGAATTAAAAAAGTCTGTGCCCTATCATCGGTTCAACAAAAGGAAAGAATAATTGAATAAACCCTAAATTGACAGCTAAACCTTATAGATTAAACTAGAAAAAGGATGAGGAATTATCACAACACGATAAAATTTCTCATCCTTAATTTGTAGAATTACTTGATGTTTCATGTTATAATTGCTAATTAGGAATAAATCTTTTTTAAATATATTTAAAAACAGGGCTCTATTATTTTTTTGCCCTTTATTTCTAAATAAATAGCTATAGGAATTAGAGGTGAAATTAATGAAGGATAAGCAGATTGGGTTTACCCCCAAAAATATTTATTTATTTATACCCTTATTTTTATTTTGGTTGGTCTTATCTCCTCGGTTATCTACAGAGGCAGTTGTATCAGGAATAATCGTTTCTCTTATCATTGTGATCTATTCCAAGGATATTGCCTTTAGCCATAAGGAGATGCCCCTGTACTATGGGAAAAAATTTCTACTGTTTTTAAAATTTATTGGAAGGCTCTTAGTGGAAATCGTCAAAGCAAATATTGAAGTAGCAATGGTTGTACTCAATCCATCTTTACCTATCTCTCCAAAGTTTGTTAAAGTGCCTATGATGTTAAAAAATGATGTCATGAAAACAATTTATGGAAACTCTGTAACCTTAACTCCCGGCACATTAACAGTGGATGTTACAGAGGGTGATTTTGTGATTCATGCTTTAACGGAGGATGCAGCAGAAGCTATGAAGGGTTCCATTATAGAAAAATACTGCATTTTAATGGAGGAAGAGAAAAAATGATTACTCAAGGATATATTGCGATGACCATATTTTTAGCATTGATGGCCTTCCCATGTCTTTATAGAGCCTATGTTGGGCCTACAGCCACAGATAGAGTAGTGGCCATCAATGTTGTTACCACTAAGGTGACTATATTAATTGCACTTCTAGCTATTATAACTGATCAGGATGCCTTCATTGATGTGGCCTTGATTTATGCCATGATGGGTTTTATTGCCACCATCTGTGTTTCTAAGTATATAGAAAAAGGAAATTTGATGTAAGGAGTGAAGGAATTTGATTATAGACGGAATAATAATTCTGCTACTTTTAGGAAGTGCCTTCTTTTTCCTTGTAGGAACAGTGGGTCTAATAAGAATGCCTGATGCTTTTTGCCGTATGCATGCTACCACAAAGTGTGATACATTAGGGGCGGGATTAGCATTATTAGCCATCATTGCTTATAGGGGCTTTAGTATAGTAAGCATTAAGCTTCTAATAATACTAGTATTCATTTGGGTTACAAATCCTACTTCAGCCCATATCATTGCTAAAGCTGCTTATAAGCAAAGGAAAGTAGATATTGATAAATAACTTCTGTAGAGAAGGGACGATTACAAAATATGCAACTATTAAATGTTATTTTGATTATTTTTTTAATTATGTGTGCTATTGCAGTAGAAAAAACCAAGGATTTATTAAGTGCCATTGTTATTTTTGCTGCCTACAGTTTGGTAATGGCTGTATTATGGCTATTACTAAAGGCACCAGATATTGCTATGACAGAAGCTGCCATTGGAGCAGGAGTAACCACGATATTGTTTGTGGCAGTAATTAGTAAAACAAGGAGGATGGAAAAGTGAAAAAGGGAATTATTATGTTGGCCTTAGGAGGTTTATTGATTGTAATGATTTCTAGTATTTTTAAGATGCCTCCTTTAGGGAATGTCACCAACCCCTCCTACAATGAAGTGGCCCAGCATTATATTGAAAGAGCTGCAGAAGAAACTAGAACACCAAATGTCGTATCTGCTATTATTACAGACTATAGGGCTTTTGATACCCTTGGGGAAACCACTGTATTATTTACCTCTATTGCAGCAGTAATATCGGTTCTAAAGGGTAATGCTGATGCTTGTAAGAAGAAGGAGGACCAGTAGTATGGATGATTTAATTGTAAAAACTGTGGCGAGGCTCATTATTCCTTTTATACAGGTTTATGGCATTTTTATTGTGATGCATGGACATTTATCTCCTGGAGGCGGGTTTGCGGGAGGAGCAATTTTAGGGGCTAGCTTTATTTTATATACATTGGCCTTTGGTCTTCATAAAGGACACAAGAAGATCCCCCATGAAATATCATCAAAAGTTGAAACTGGTGGGATTTTATGGTTTATTTTTATAGGTTTTATAGGAATTTGGACAGGACATCAGTTTTTGACAAATAAAGAAGCTGGTTTTTATATGGGGGATACCGGGAGAGTTATTAGTGCAGGACTTATACCCTTAGCAACCTTTGGAATTGGTGGGAAGGTGGCCAGTACCATGATTACACTTTTCCATACCCTTATAGAGGAGGATTTATAATGGATAGCCTACAATTGATTATAGATAACATCAACTATATTGGGTCGGCTTTTTTATTTGTCATTGGTCTTTATACGGTACTAACCCACTCCAACCTATTAAAGAAGATTATAGGGGTAAATATTATGGAGACCTCCGTGTTTTTGTTTTTTGTCTCTATAGGCTATGTATTTGGAGGAAAGTCCCCCATCTTAGAAGTAGAAGGTGGAAGTCCTTTGTACGTAAATCCTCTACCATCAGCTATGATTTTGACGGGAATTGTCGTGGCGGTCAGCATCACTGCCTACGCCCTTAGTATTGTTATAAAAATCTACGATGCCTATGGAACAATTGAACTTGATGAAATCATGAAAATAAGGGGTGGGGGAAAGAATGAATAGTATACATTTTCCTGTGTATATTCTACTTTTGATGCTGCTAACTGCTGTCATCATTCCAGTAGGAAAAAATATATTTGATTTGAAATTTAAGGCCTCTATTATGGGGGTTTTAGGAGTAACATGGGTTCTTGCTTTGACAACGCTAATTCATGTTATGAGAAATGGAGGATATAGATATAACTTTGGCAACTGGCCCAGCTCCATTGGCATTGAATTTATTATAGATGAATTTTCAGCTATGATGACTTTTGTAATTATCACCATGTCGATATTAGTGTTGATATACTCTTTAAGGGATATTGAACATGAAATATCAGCTGTACAAATTACACGATATTATACACTGGTATTTTTATTGTTGTTTTCTATGATAGGGATTACCCTTACTAATGACTTATTTAATTTATATGTATTTATGGAGATATTGTCCTTGACCTCCTGTGGAATTATTTCTATTAAAAAGAAGAAGGAAAATCTATTGGCAACCCTAAAATATTTAATGTTGGGAACTATAGGTTCTGTTTCAGTTTTAATGGGAATTGCATTACTATATATGGTAACTGGAAATCTTAATATGACGGAAAACTATAAAATTATTGCTGAAACATGGCAGTTATATCCACGAAATATACTGATAGCTTTAGGATTCGTATTAACAGGATTCGGTATTAAGGCGGCGGTGTTTCCACTGCACAGTTGGTTACCGGATGCCCATTCAACTGCACCTACACCCTCTAGTGCTTTACTATCTGGATTGGTTGTAAAGGTCTATGTTTTTGCAGCGATGAAGCTATTATTTAGGGTGGTTGGCATTGAAATTATTGATACCATAAATGTACCACAGTTTATTACCTATTTTGCTGTCACTGGGATGATTATGGGATCTGTGTTTGCTATTGGACAGAAGGATATTAAACGCCTCTTGGCTTATTCTAGTGTTGCTCAAATTGGTTATATATTTTTAGGTCTAGGCTTAGGAACGGTTCAAGGTTTTTCAGCAGCGTTATTTCATGTAGTAACCCATGCCCTTATGAAGTCAGCTCTGTTTTTAAGTGCAGGGGCTATTATTTATAAAAAAGGAAAACGGGATATCAGAGAATTTGAAGGAATAGGCTATGAAATGCCTATTACCATGATAGTTTTTTCTATAGCAGCGTTGGGGATGATTGGTATACCTGGTATTAATGGATTTATGAGCAAGTGGTATTTAAGCTTTGCTGTATTAGAGGCGGGGAAACCCATTTATTTACTATTAATCCTAGTAAGTAGCTTTCTAAATGCAGTATACTATCTTCCTATTATCATTACAGCGTTTTTGAGAGAGAGTAAGGAACGAAAAAATGAAATGATTATGGACGGTTTACCTAGAACGATGACAGTGCCTATGGTGATTATAGCCTCCCTATGTATTGTTATTGGATTTTTTCCCCAAATCGTCATGATAATCGTTGAGAGGGCGGTACCAACCTTTTTCTAGAGGACTTAACAGGAGAATGGTTGTCGTTATATTCCTTGAAAAAATTCTTTTGATAGCACCTTTAATATCTATTATAATAAAATTAATATAGTAGATAAGTAAATTTGAGGAGATGAAATTTAAAATGAAAGCCACGGGAATGGCGAAAAAATTAAGGGGTTTAAAGCACCCTTTGGATTATTTTTCTATTAACTGCATACTTATATTTTTTATAAGTATAATTTTTATTTTTGGTTTTGTAGTCTTTACATTACCAGGTTTAGAAGGAAACGGATTACAAAAACTTGTAAAAGTTGGGCCAGAGTTTATTGATTTTATAACTAACTTTAAGGAATTACCCTTACTAGTTGTTTTATTTTCATTAATTAGTGGTCCAATAGAGGCTACTTTGGGTAAAAGATCGGAAACCCTAAGGGACTCTACGGTAGTGGATAATACATTTATAAGTTTAATAATGACTTTAGCAATGTATCCACAGGTAGCCCAAGGGAAAATTGAATATACGATAAAAGGACTATTTGGATATGGCTTGCACTTTCATGTAGATATGCTGAGCTTTATTATGGCGGCAACTGCTGGAATCCTTTGGTTTTTAGTCAGTATCTATGCCCATGATTATATGCCAATAGAACAGCATAGAAACCGCTTTTATCTTTGGATGTCTATAACCTATGGGGGAATTTTAGGAACAGTGATGGCTGGAGATCTTTTAACGATGTTTTTGTTCTTTGAATTAATGACCTTTAGTTCCTATATGCTGGTTGCCCATAACCAATCTAAGGAATCTATTTTGGCGGGGGACAGCTATATTTACATGGGGGTAGTGGGGGGACTATGTATTTTGTTAGGTATGATTCTGTTGATTACCCAAACCAATACCCTTCATTTTGTACCCCTAGCTGCTGCATTGAAGGAATTGGGAGGGATGAAGTATTTAATTACTGGTCTTTTTGTATTTGGGTTTGGAATTAAGGCAGGAATGCTGCCCCTCCACATCTGGTTACCTAAGGCCCATCCAGTAGCTCCAACTCCAGCTAGTGCCCTCCTCTCAGGAATATTGATAAAGGTAGGAGCATATGGTATATTAAGGGTAGCCACAAGCATCTTGGTACCCAGCATAGATGAAATTATCGGTTATAAGGACCCCCTATGGGAGGTTTCTCAAAAACTGGGGGTATTAATTATCTGGTTAGGTATCATTACAATGGTGGTGGGGGTTTTTATGGCCCTCCAACAAAGTAATATGAAGAAAATGCTGGCATACCATAGTATTAGCCAAATGGGTTATATTATCATGGGAATAGGTGTAGCTGCCTATCTGGGTTATAAAGGTGCTATGGGTTTCTCAGGAAGTATTTATCATATTATAAACCATGCACTATTTAAAGCATTGTTATTTATGGCGGTGGGTTTAGTCTACTTAAGAACCCATGAATTGGATATGTATAAACTAGGTGGCTTATGGAGAAAAATGCCCTTTACAGCCTTTGTAACGATTATTGCAGCTCTGGGAATTACCGGTATGCCTGGGTTTAATGGATTTGCTAGCAAATCTATATTACACCATGCTATTATTGAAGCCTATGAGTATGGCCACCCATCCTTTAGGTATGCTGAAATGATCTTTACAGTTGTTAGTGCAGGCACAGTATGCTCCTTTATCAAATTATTTAGCTATGTATTTTTAGGGAAATGCCCTGAAAAGTATGAAAAAATTGACGGGGAAAAGGGTATGATGGATATGGCCATGGCAGGTCTTGCAATGTTGATTATAGCTGTTGGGCAGGCACCAAATTATATTTTAAATCAATTTATTATCCCAGCAGCCAGAAGCTTGACCTATGACCCTGCTTTTATTGATAAATATTTAGTAGACATGAATTTCTTTAACTCTAAGGATTTAACAGGAATGATTTGGGTATATCTATTGGGAATAGCTATATTTATTTTAGGTAAGAAGTATCATTTATTTCATTTACACTTACCTACATGGATGAGCTTTGAAAATGTCTTATATAGACCTATTTATAGAGGCGTCTTGGCCACAGCTAATACAATCACTGAACGATATGAAGTAGGTATTATTAAAAGTGATGTAGTCATTTATACCCTTATTTTAACAAGCACTCTGCTTTTGTTAATAAGGTTTGGTTGATAAACACAAAGGGAACTGAAAAGTTCCCTTTGTGCTTAAGAATTAGGAAAGGAGTTGAAAAAGATGGACGTAGGTGCTTCGGTGGTAAGATTAGGACTACCATCTTTAGTGATAAGCTTTGCTATTTTGGAAGTGCTTATTCTTCCCTTTATTGGGAATAAAACTCAACAAATAAGAAGGAATACTGTTAAAGCCTTTATATTCTTAACAACGGTCTTTGTAGCTTTGACCTATAGGGAAGTACTAAATGAACCAATCATTTATGAAATCAGCGGCGTTTTTGAGATGGGAATTATTTTTAAAATTGATTTATTAAATTATCTCTTTATTATTTTAGCAGGTGTTCTATGGCTGGTAATAGGATACTATAGTTTAGAGGATACAAATTATTTCTTCTACACCATCACCTATATAGCAACTATAGGAACATTGATGGCAGGAGATTTATTGAGCTTTTTCCTCTTTTTTGAAATGATGACCTTCAGCTCCTATGCTTTGATGGTTTATCATAGGGGAGAAGAACAGCTTGAGGCAGGAAATGTCTATATTTATATGGGGATCATTGGAGGATTATGTATTTTAAGTGGGATTCTTATGTTATCCGCCTATACAGGAAGCTTTGAATGGACCCATCTAGCTATGCAGTTCAGTGAAATGGGCTTTATAAAATATTTCATTGCAGCCTTTTTAATTATTGGATTTGGTATAAAGTCCGCTATGTTTCCTTTCCATTTTTGGGTTCCAAGGATTTATGGTGGTGCTCCAATATCAGTTAATGCCCTATCCTCTGGGATGCTGATGAAGGTAGGGGCCTATGGTATGCTAAAGGTTGTATCGGTTATTTTCTCGGCAGATGTAAGTGAAACAACCCTTTGGACAGACGCAGTATGGAAGGTTTCTAATCATATAGGTGTAGTGATTATATGGTTGGGAATATTAACGATGATTGTTGGTGTTTTTATGGCATTACAGCAGGGTAATATGAAGAAGATGCTGGCATATCATAGTGTTAGTCAGATGGGTTATATTATTATGGGGATAGGTGTTGCTGCATATTTAGGCTTCCAAGGACCTATGGGCTTTATTGGGAGTATTTATCATATGTTGAACCACTCTCTATTTAAAGTATTGCTGTTCATGGTGGCAGGAATTGTGTATATAAGAACAAGGGAATTAAATATGTACGAACTGGGGGGGTTGTGGAAGAAAATGCCAATAACTGCAGTGTTGTGTCTAATAGCAGTATTTGGTATTACCGGTATGCCTGGATTTAATGGATTTGCCAGCAAATCTATATTGCATCATGCTATTATTGAAGCCTATGAGTATGGTCATCCATCTTTTAAATATGCTGAATTATTCTTTAAACTAGTAAGTGCGGGAACGGTATGCTCCTTTATAAAGTTCTTCTCTTATATTTTCCTAGGAGAAGAAAAAGAAAAGTACCAAAATATTAAAGGGGACAGTGGTAGAATTGCCGGAGCGATGGCGGTATTAGCAATATTCATCATTATTATTGGTGTAAGACCTTATATGCTGATGGATAGACTATTTATACCTATGACAGCTTCCTTTGCCTATGATCCTGTATTTATGGAAAAATACATTGTAGATATGAATTTCTGGAATGCTAAGGATATTATAGGTATGGTGGGGGTATATACTTTGGGTTTTGGTATGTTTATTATAAGTTCAAAATATCACTTATTTCACTTGAACCTACCTCGATGGGCAAATACAGAAGCCTATGTTTACACACCAGTAACAGACATTTGCGAAAAGTTTCCTAATTACTGTGTAAATAAGTATGAAAACAAAATTATTTTTGGTGATGTACTTATTTACGCAATTTTGCTAACAATTATATTAGCTTTTTTACTACTTTCAGGATTTTAATAGATTACTATGATGGGAAAATGGGTATAGAATGATATATCCATTTTTTTACTTATGGTATTTAAAATACAATTTGGTATAGAAAGGAATAATAAAATGAAACTAGGATCCCATGTATCTGTATCAGGAAAGGGTTTGCTGGCTGCTGCTCAAGAAGCCTACAGCTATGGGGCTGACACCTTTATGCTTTATACAGGTGCACCACAAAACACAATAAGAAAAAGTATTGAAGCAATGTATATAGAGGAAGGAAAGAAATTTATGGAGGATCATGGATTGAAGGATATCGTGGTCCATGCCCCCTACATTATTAATTTAGCTTCACCTAAATCCGACACCTTTGGTTTAGGTGTAGAATTTTTACAAAAAGAAATTTTAAGAACAGAGGTTATAGGCTCTAGCTATATTGTTCTCCACCCCGGTTCCCATGTGGGTTCAGGGGAAGAAGTTGGTTTAAATCGTATTGTTGAAGGTTTGAATGAAGCTATAAGACCAGACCAAAGCTGTTTTATTGCATTAGAACTGATGGCGGGGAAGGGTAGTGAGTTAAACTATAAACTAGAGCATACTGCTTATCTGTTAGATAAAGTGAAGTATAACGATAAGCTAGTAGTATGCCTTGACACCTGTCATGTCCATGATGCTGGGTATGATATTATCAATGGATTTGATGATATGATGGAGGAATTCGACAAAATCATTGGTCTAGACCGTTTAAAGGTTCTCCACATCAATGGTTCCCTGAACCCTAGGGGTGCCAGAAAGGATCGTCATGCTAATATTGGTGCTGGAGAGGATAACCCGAAGGGAAAGGATCACATCGGTTTCGATGCTTTGCGTTATATTGTTCATCATGAGGTTGCTAAGGATAAACCCTGTATCCTAGAAACCCCTTGGTTAGATAAAAAAACTAACCTATATAAACAAGAAATTGCTATGCTGAGATAGAGAAAAAGTCACCTTATCGTGACTTTTTCTATTCTCTAACTACCTTGGAAAGCTTCTTTGATTAATACAATGTTTTTAATCACGATGGCTCCATCGGTTTGGATTAAATCTAACTCTTGTAATTCCAGCTGTTTTTTTAAATCTTCTATAGACAAATCAAATTTTTCTACAACATGATCTGCATCTTTTTCTATTAAATCTTTTTGTAGACCATTTTTTAATTCCCTTGTTTTTTCAATGTGGTCTTTAGCTTTTTCATATTCATCTAGGGAGGCTAGAAAAACACTATGTCGAATATGATATTTCATTTTATAAACCTCCCCAGGGACTTTAGTAGTAAAAAAATTTCGGAACTCTCCTAGATATTGGGTTAACTCATTAAAGATCATTAGGCTATCTTCAACCTTTTCTTCCATTACCAATAGGGAAGCCTGTGTCAAGGTTTCTTCAAATTTATCAATATTTTCCAGAGGAATTTTTACATCTCTTAGGTCAGCCTCTAAAACATTCCACTGCCTATGTAACTTTTCTACTTCTCCATTGATTTGGAACCAAATTTCCTCCATATCCTCAGGAGGTTCTTTAAGATCAGCAGTAGTACCTTCAATCTCATCCTGCTGTAACAGTGGAATCAACACACTTGATTTTTCTATATTTCTTTCCATCTTTTTTTGCGTATCCTTCTCTTCCTCTTCCTTAGGTTTAAGCTTGATTTCCGTTTCAACATCCCCGCCAGTCTCCATCTCTAAGTCAGCTTCTTTTGGGGAGGCTTCTTGATTTTTCTCCATCATAGTTATACTGATGCCTTTTATGCTATCAATATCATACATAATTTCCAAAACATGAATTTCCATTTCTTCTAGGATATCAGGAACCTTAGGGGGATTATTTCCTTCCTTCTCTTTGGTTTCATTTGGGGAACGATTACAGCCGGTTGCTAATAAAAGACTGGATAATAATAGTAGTACTAAAAAAACATTTATTGTTTTCATCACTTTTCTAGTCATAATCCTATCACCTCAACAGTATTTTTTCCAGTATTCTTTAAAACATAACACAAAAATAATTTATTAGCAGAAATAGAAAAAATAGTATGAATGAACTAGCAGGAATCTGTTGTAACACACCGAATAAAGAATTAGTATATAAAAAAAGGTATTTTATGAGAAAAGAGGATTCCTATGATTTTTAGAAGAAATATTGATATTCAAATAGATGACAAGATTATTAAAAAAAATCGTGTGCCTATTTTAACAAAAGATAAGCAGTGGAAGACCATTATTGGGAATCAAACAAATCGTATAATCTCATCACTAAGCAAAAAACTAGAAGACTTATTACTAGAAGAAAAATCCCTTATAAAAAAATTAAATGGTTTCAAGGAACATAAGAAGATATTAATGGAAAAAATTATATATTTGTCGGATTTATTAAATACAAAGGGGGACCAAGGGGTCTTAATAGAGCTAGAAAAATGCAAGGAAGAAATTGCTAAAGCAAATGATGATATAGATTCAACCATGGAAACCTTGGAGGAATACCCTAAAGAAATTGAAAGGGTTAATTTAGCTCTATTGAGGGAAACCGTTAAATTAGCCTATAAGGACATCATTAACAATCAAAATAATCTTAAAAAAATAGATGAAGAAATAAGTAATCTAAGAGAAAAACTAGGTGATTTATGGGATAATAAGACAGAAATCGAAAAAAAAATGGAGCTTCTTTATTCCTTTCTACATGCTATAATTGGTCATGAAGAAATGGAAAAGCTAGATATCCATTATTTTAAAAATAAAGAATAAACGTTAAAAAAGTGAGGTAAATAATGATTAAAGGCTTAGGAATTGATATTATAGAAATTTATAGAATAGAAAGGGCTATTCATAAAAATCCTAGATTTTTGGAACGGATATTTACAGAGGAGGAAGTCCTTTTATTTGAAGAAAGAAATCAACAGCCCTCAACTATTGCAGGTTTTTTTGCTGCTAAGGAGGCAGCAGTAAAAGCTTTAGGAACTGGAATTCGTGATATTCAGTGGAGGGATATAGAAATTAAAAAAACCCCAGAAGGTAAACCCTATATAAAATTACATAATAATGCTGCAACAATTGCATATAGTAAGGATATAAAAGAAATATTGGTATCCATATCCCATAGTAAAGATTATGCTGTGGCTCAAGCCATAGCATTTTAGAGATATATCACGATAAAAGAAGGGGGAGTGTCTGTGAAGTATTGGCGGGTTGTTATAATATTGGGGCTAGCTCTTATGCTAGTTGCTTGTCAACAACCTACCAATGAAGAAGCTTATTATAAAATACAAAAGAAATTAGCTGATATGGAAAGCTACCAGTGTAAAGCTAAGATTTATATAAATCAAGAAGGTCAGGAGGTAGAATATACTTTTCTACAATCCTTTAAAAAGCCCAATCAATATAGACTAGAAGGATTGGCTCCTGAAGGAATTAGAGGAAACCTAACTATTTATAATGGAAAAACCGCTTGGCTTTGGAATCCTTCTATTAATCAGATTTGGAAGATAGATAACTTTCATCAATCACAGGAGCAAATGATGTTTATAGGGTACTTTTTAAGAAATTATGTTTCTTCAAAAGAGGCATCCTTTAGGGCTGAAGGGTTACAGGATAAAGACTATATCATTTTATCTACAGAAATCCCTGGTGGGAACCACTACTTTGCCCAACAAAAATTGTGGGTGGATAAGAAGGAAATGATACCATTGAAGCTTTATATTTACGATATAAAAGGGAATACACGATATAGAGTTTATTATGAAGACTTTTTTTACAACTTTAAACTAGAAGATGAATTGTTTTATCTACAGCAACAAGAATATTAATTTTAAATTGGTACAGTTTAATATACCATATAACTTAAGGTCAGAGCTTTCATGAAAACTTAGCACGTAGGTGGCAAAGAGAATTTTCAATGGGGGGATCAAGAGTGGTGACAAAAGATAAAATAAGGCCTGTTTGGGTAGAGATTAACTTAGATCATTTAAAACACAATATTCAAGAGGTAAGAAGGGTAGTAAAAAAAGATGCTTTAGTATGTGCTGTTATTAAAGCAGATGGATATGGTCATGGTGCAGCAACTATTGCAAAGACCCTGCTGGAAAACGGAGCAGATAGATTAGCTGTAGCCACGTTGTCGGAAGCTATAGAACTACGAAAGGCAGGATACGATGTACCCTTAATGATCTTAGGATATACTGCTGAAGGCCAAGGAGAGGATGTATTGGATTATAATATTATCCAAACCCTATATTCCTATGAACAGGCCTATTACTTTTCACAGCTGGCGGTAGAAAAGGACAAGGAAATGATAATTCATATTAAAGTGGATAGTGGTATGTCTAGACTAGGATTACAAGTAGATGAAGCTTCTATAGAAGAAATCAAAAAAATATTTAGGTTACCCAATATTAAGGTAGAAGGGATTTTTACTCATTTCGCAGTTGCTGATGAAAAGGATAAAACCTTTACCTATAATCAGTTTCACCAGTTTATGTGGTTAGTGGATGCTTTAGAAAAAGATGGATATACTATTCCTATCAAACATGTATCCAATAGTGCAGCTATTATTGATTTACCAGAAATGAATTTAGATATGGTTAGAGCAGGAATTATGTTATATGGTTTATATCCTTCTGACGAGGTAAATAGGGAGGCCGTTGCTTTACAGCAGGTAATGGAGCTAAAGGCAAAGATATCCCATGTTAAAACCTTGCAAGAGGGTAGAGGTGTAAGCTATGGCTTAAAATATAGGATTCAGGATGAGAGAAAAATCATAACCCTACCAATAGGCTATGCCGATGGATTTACTAGAATGTTAACAAATAAAGCAGAGGTTATTGTAAAGGAGAAAAAAATCCCTATAGTAGGAAGAATTTGCATGGATCAATGTATGGCCGATGCTACAGGGTTAGATGTTCATAGGGGAGACGAAGTAATCATCTTCAGTAGTAATCCTAATAGTGGTAATAGTATCGATGATGTAGCCAACAAATTAGGAACTATTAATTATGAAATTGTATGTATGGTAGGGAAAAGAGTACCACGGGTGTACGTGGAAAATAATAACTTTGTAAACTTTAGAGACAATTTGTTAAAATAATATAGCATGATTTTTTGCAGGGTTGCATAATTTTTTAGTAACATTGACACACTTATAGTAAATCATATATAATGAGTTATATAAAAGAGTATATATATTCTAGGTGAAATGTATATACTGCCACTAAATATATTTAGTTATAGGTCCTGGAGGTGCAAGATGGCTGATTCTAAAAGAATAATGATAAGTCTTCCTGAAAGTCTTCTTAAAGAAGTGGATTTTATAGTTTCAATGGAACAAACTAATCGAAGTGAGTTTGTTCGTGAAGCCATGAAGCTATTTATTAGGGAAAAGAATAAAATTAAACTGAGAGAAAAAATGAAAAAGGGGTATCAAGAAATGGCCTCTATCAATTTGGCGTTAGCAGAAGCGGGACTAAGCCTAGATATCTCCTCCTTAGAAAATTATGAGGCTGAAATAGCGGAGTGTGAGTAATTTGGTAGTTAAAAGAGGCGATATATATTATGCAGATTTAAGTCCAGTTATAGGGTCTGAACAGGGGGGAGTTAGACCTGTTTTAATTGTGCAAAACGATATAGGCAATCGATATAGCCCTACTGTTATTGTGACAGCCATAACTTCTCAGATTAATAAAGCCAAACTCCCCACCCATGTGGAGATTGTAGCCTCAGAATATGGACTAACAAAGGACTCTGTTATTTTGTTGGAACAGGTTAGAACAATTGATAAAAGAAGACTTGAGGAAAAAATTGGTCATTTAGATGAAGAAATGATGATGAAGGTAAATGAAGCGTTGCTAATTAGCTTGGGATTAGTGGACTTTTAAAGGCTTAAGGTGGGGACTTTAAGTCTTTTTTCACGCCTTCCTTTTTAAAAATGCAAAGAAGGGATCTTTACTTTTATCTTTCATAAAAATTATATCTATAGTATAATAAATAGAAAAGTTAATGGGAAAAATTATACACACCAACAACAAGGGAGATGAAGAAGATGGCTAAATTTAAAAAATCATCATTATTTACGATTGTAATTGTTCTTGGGGTTTTAGTAGTTATTGGACAAGTTGTTTATGCCAGTAATAAAGAGCCTGGATCTATGGAAGATCCCATTGTTACACGGTCCTATGTAGAACAAAGAATAGAACAGTTAAAGTTTTACATAGATGAAAAGCTCTCATCATCCCAACCTTCACAGCCCCAACCACCAGTTGTTGAACCTTCAAAGGGAAACAAGTTAGATATTGTATATTTGAAGACTGGTGAAATTTTGATTGCTGATGAAGGTACAGAAATTATTTTGAGAAGAGGAAGGGCTGTAGTCGTTGATAGTCCAAGTGGTGGTATTGTCAATGTAACAATTGGTGGAGATATTAAAAAGAATGAGACTATTATGCCCAACCATTTACACATTGTACCTAGAAGTGATGGTAGAGGTGTAAAGGCATTAGGAGATGATGTAATCCTAATGATTAGGGGTTCCTATAGGATAGAAAAATAAAGGGCTGTATTTATTAGTTACTTTTTAGGCTTCCCGGATAGAATTAAGGAAGTCTTTTTTCTAGCTTTAAGTACTATTGAAATCTATTAAGAAGTGGTGGTGATGGTAGTGAAAAAAAACATTGATGAAGCAGGAATTACAAGGGCTATAGCCTGTTTAGCAGTGGTAATGGTGCATATTTCAGCAATACCAGTAGCTACTTTGCAACCTAATAGTATCCACATGATCTTCTTTTCCCTATTAAATCGAGGTTTGAAATTTACGACGCCTACTTTTATTTTTTTAAGTGGTTTAACTTTGTTTTATAGCTACAAGGATAGAAGTTTTAACTACTATAGTTTTTTAAAGAAGAGACTGTCTACAACGATAATACCATATCTTATATGGAGCTTTATATATTATAGATACTTTATTTATGAAGGCTATTATATTTTTTCATGGTCCTTTCTTTTTGAAAATCTTTTATTGGCAAATATGAGCTATCATTTATACTTTATTTTAACGATCATACAGTTTTATCTTTTGTTTGGTATATTTTTATATGTATTTAAGAAATTTTCACCTTTGGCTGTTTTAATGGTTCTATGTAGCATTAGCATTTTCACCTTAAGGTATATTCATATTCCCTATGGAGATAGATTTTTTATGCGCTATGTATTTTTCTTTGGTTTAGGATGCTATACAGCTATTTATATAGATATCATTAGAGAAAAGCTATTGCAATATAAGCTATTCTTTATAGCAGCTTATATTGGAGCAACCAGTTATTATGGCTATCAATTTTATCAATATTATGGATTGAAGAAACCAGTAAATGTATTTTTAGTAGAACTAACATGGTTTGGATTTGCTATTACTGCTATTTTCTTTTATTTTCTTTTATCCAATTATATAGTAAAGAGTTCTAATCAATGGATCTATAAAGGATTAAAGAAAATAACTGCATGCTCCTATTACGTTTATTTAAGTCACCCATTAGTATTGTTTTTATCAGAAAAGTTTCTGACCAACCGAGGGGTAATTTCCATTACTGGAAGGTTTGTTTTAAATGTTCTAATTGTTTATGGTGGGACTCTACCTTTAGCAATTCTTTATAGCTCTATGAAGGATAGGCTCAAGGAGTACAATAGGAGAAGAAGGGCAAAAGAAGTTACTTTACACAGTAGGGTATAAATAATATCCTAATAAAAGACTCTTTGATTTTAAGTTTTCTAGAATAAAACCGGAGTTACCAATAAGGCAAATTTGTTTAAAGCTTTTTATGAAAACAGATTAAAGAAGAAAAATATATTTGATGAGGTGCGATTTATGAAGAAAAACGCTTTGCTAATGGCTATATTAATGATTAGTGTTTTTGTACTAGGTGTAACCCTCAATACTAGAATTGCTGTTGAAGCCAACAATAAGGCTGTAGATGTGGTATTAGATTATCCTGAATTTCGAGATATGGCTAAACAATCTGATGAAACCCTATCTTGGTGGTTTGAAAAGTTTGCAGGGTTAGGGGTTGAGTATGTTGGTTTGCAAGAAGAAACCTTAGAATCTCTTTTGCTGGAAAATAAACAACTGGAGGTTTTAATGGGCTGGCAGCTGTTACAAGAAGCAGATTGGCGGGAAAAATATCCTTCTGAAGTAGCAGTCTATGTAGACAATAAAGAAGTAAGTGAGTTTGATGTTTTTGTTGCAACAAAGTCAAAGGAGGTATTTGATTTTATTCGCCATGGTTTCACCAGTCGATATGCATCAGAGAAACTTGAAATCCTATCCCAAGAGGAATACTACGCCATCCTGCTGAAGGGAACCATGAGAGATGCTCTGTATAGAAATAACTATACCCTTGTAGATATGGACTTAAAGCTCTCTTCACCCAGACATAAGCCCCATTCATCTAAGCTTATGCAGGTAGGCTTAGGTTTTGATAGGGAAAAAATAAATACCATTCAACAAAGCGGATTAAAGGTGTTGGCAAGACCCTATACCTATAGAGAATGGATGTCAGAGGAATACCTAAAAGTAACTTTTGAAGATCTGGAAGCATATGATATGAAGCCCCCAGTATTTATCTTCAGTGGTGGTGAAGTGCTGGGATATCCTGTAGCAGATGATATGCTGACCAGATATATGATAGAAAATGATATAAAGGCAGGCTTGATTGAAACCTCTGTTCAAAGAAGTCACATAAATCTAGATGGGATAGATTTATTGGTGAGAAGCTTAAATTATAATGCTGTTAGAGTCTTCTCCGTATGGCCCTATATCCAGCAAAGGTTTGGATATTATAATTATGAAGCTGCAGAGGAAATTGAGAACACCTTATACAGAGCAGTAACTGAGAGGAACATAAGATTCATTTATTTTAAACCCTTTAAAGTAGATCAGCTAAGCACAAGGTATAACCAATTTATTTATATAACAGATTATAACGCCTATGAAGAGATGTTTCATCGATTTGAAAATAGGATTGCTGACCACGGCATGATTCTAGGAAGAAGTAGTAGTTTAGAACCTATTAGGGTTAGAATAGCAAAACAAACCTTAATGGGCTGGGGAATTGTTGCTGCTGGAGTCCTTCTATTAAATTATTTATTAAAGTTAAATAACAAAATAAAATATGGTTTATTAGCAGCAGGACTTCTTTTTGTACCGGCAGGCTTTGTTGTTAGACCTATGCTAATGGATAAAGTGATGGCAATGGGGGCAGCAATCATCTTTCCATCCCTTGGAATGGTATATTTTTGTAATAGATGCTTTCAATATATTTATAGAGAGCCTAAAGAAGAGAGATTATATAAACAAATTCTCTATGCAGTTAAAGATTTAGTCGTTATATCAGCTATTTCCCTACTGGGAGGTTTATTTGTAGCTGGAATCTTGTCCCATATTGAATATTTATTAGAAATGGATATCTTTAGGGGTGTAAAAATAAGTCAGCTTATTCCAATGGTCCTATTTATAGGGGTCTATATAGCTTATTTTGGATATAAAAGAAAAATTCATTATAATCATCAGCCAGTACTAAGTTATAGGGACATAAAAACCTTTTTATTAGAGGATATAAAAATTATTTATGTTCTTTTAGGTGTTATTGTTTTAGGGGTAGGTTACGTTTATTTAGCTAGAACAGGCCATGAAACAAACATTCAAGCTTCAACTATGGAATTAATTATAAGAAACATCCTGGAAGAAAATCTATTAGCTAGACCAAGGACAAAAGAATTTTTAATTGCTTTTCCTATATTAATGCTGGGTATTTATCTAGCAAAAAATAAAATTAAGTCCTTTGTTTTCCTATTGGGACTGGTTGCGGTCATAGGACAAACTTCTATTGTCAATACCTTTAGTCACTTAAGAACCCCTGTATACCTATCTTTTATAAGAACCCTGTATGCACTGTTAATTGGTATAATAATGGGGATATTATACATTCTTGTCTTTGAAGCAGGAAAAAGGCTGTTTTTAAAAATCCGGGACATAAAAATACTACAGTAGGTTAACCATATATGGTTTTGTAAATTCAACTTACATTTTTGTTGAAGGAAAAAGGCTGGAGAGGAAGAAACAAATGAGGAATATATTTTTATTTGGCTATTATGGGTTTGACAATACAGGTGATGAAGCAATATTAGAAGCAATTATAGAACAAATAAGAAAAGCAAAGCCTGATGCTAGATTAACAGCCCTCAGCTACAATGCAAAGGATACGGAAAAAAAACATAAAATTTCTGCTGTTAGTAGAAATCATTTCAAGGATGTAATAAAAGCCATCAAAGAAGCTGATGTAGTGATTAGTGGGGGCGGCTCTATTTTACAGGATGTAACCAGCAGTAGATCTTTGCTTTATTATTTAGCCATCATTTTTGCAGCAAAACAGATGGGGAAAAAAGTAATGTTTTATGGAAATGGCTTTGGACCCATTAAAAGGTATGTAAATAAAAAATTTGTACAATATATTATTAATCAAGTAGATGCTATAACCGTTAGAGATTATCAATCAAAGGAATTTATGCAATATTTAGGAGTAAAAAAAGATATCATTGTAACTGCCGATGTTGCACTGGGTTTAGAAGCAATAAGTGAAGATAAAATTCGTGAGATTGTTCTAAAAGAGGAAATGGATTTAGATAAGAAGTGGATAGGAATCTCAGCAAGGGATTGGAAAGGTCAGAAAAATTACAAAGAAACAATTGCACAAACCGCAGATTATTTGATGGGTAGGAATTATGAAGTTGTCTTTATTCCAATGCAGTTTCCTAGTGATGTTCATACTTCTATAGAAATTGCTGGCATGATGAAAAATCAGCCCAAAATAATTACACAAAAATATACCCCTAGAGAAATTATAGGACTATTAAGTAAGCTAAATCTTTTGATAGGGATGCGACTTCACTCCCTCATCTTTTCTGCTATCGCTGAAGTGCCTATGGTGGGTTTGGAGTATGATACCAAGATTAAAAATTTTCTAAAGCTGGTGAATCAAAAAAATGGAGGCGATGTGGAAAATTTAGATATGATTCATTTATGGGCTACCATTGATGCTGTTTTAGAACATCGAGAAGACTACATTCAACAGTTAAAGGAAGCAAAAAAAAATTTATACAAAAAAACAGAAGCAAATGTGGAGGTTTTTAAAAGGTTTATAGAAGAGGGAGAAAACAAATGAGAAATCAAGTTAAGATATTAGATGTACCTATTGACGCTACCACACAGGGGGAGGCATTAAACCAACTAAAGTTATTTTTAGAAGGGAACACTTTAAAAAAAGTATATACGCCCAACCCAGAAATTGTAATGGTAGCACAGGAGGATCAAGAGCTTTTACGAATTCTACAGGAGGCTGATTTGGTTCTTCCTGATGGTATTGGATTAATCATTGCCTCTAAAATGAAAGGATTAGGTTTAAAGGAGCGGGTTACAGGTGTAGACACAATGGATAGGCTTTTGAGCTATTGTGGCGCAAAGGGAAAGTCTATTTATTTTTTAGGAAGTAAACCTGGAGTTGCTGAAATTGCTTCTAAAAATATTGAGGAGAAATATAGAGGCATTAAGATTGCAGGATTTCATCATGGATATTTTAAAGAAGAAGATGAACCTGAAATTGTTGAGGATATTAACGGGTCTGGGGCTGATGTTCTTTTTGTCTGTTTAGGGGCTCCAAAACAAGAAAAGTGGATTGATAAACATAAAGAAAAATTAAACTGCAGGTTAGCTATGGGGGTGGGAGGTAGTATAGATGTTTATGCTGGAACAGTCAAAAGAGCTCCCCTAGTTTTTCAGAAGGTTGGGTTAGAATGGTTTTATAGATTGGTGAAGGAGCCTTGGAGGATAAAAAGAATGGCAGCTTTGCCTAAGTTTTTAATTCGAGTAGTTTTTAAGCAGTTGTAGTTTTTGGAGGGATTTTACTTGAGCAGCAAAAAACATAATGTTATTATAGAATATGTAGGAATTACCCTGGGATGTGCCTTAATGGCAATTAGCCTTAATTTTTTTTTAAAGCCCAACACTATTGCTCCGGGAGGGGTAACCGGGTTGGCCATTGTCATTGAAGAATTAGCAGGAATACCCATTGATGTTACAAACCTTGCTATCAATATTCCTCTTTTTATAGGAGGGTTAATGGTATTAGGTAAGGCATTTGGCATAAAAACTTTCTATGCTATTGTGATGCTATCGGCATTTATTCGTTTATTTCTAATTTATTTTGGAGAAGGAGCGATGATTACCCATGATATACTGTTAGCTACCATTTATGGGGGAGTGCTTTTAGGGGTTGGATTAGGGGCAGTTTTTCGATTTGGTGGTACAACAGGAGGTACAGATTTAGCTGGAGCAATTTTAAACAGATTTTTTCCTAATATCAGTACTGCTAAGCTGATGATGATGCTGGACTTAGTAGTTGTGGCAATAGCTGGATTGGTACAGAGAAATATAGAAACCTCCCTGTATTCAATTATTGCACTATATATTATCGTAAAGCTAGCAGATTTTATTGTGGAGGATTTAAGTTATGCTAAAGCCTTCTATATTATTTCTAAGGATTCAGAGGAAATTGGCCAAAGAATTATGCAGGAAATAGGTAGAGGAGTAACGGCGTTGGAGGGCAGGGGTCTTTATACTGGAAACAAAAAAGAAGTTTTGTTATGTGTAGTAAATCGTGTACAAGTGGCAAAACTAAAGAAAGTTGTTTATGAAGTTGATGAAAAAGCCTTTATAATGGTAACTACTATCCATGAAGTAGTAGGAGAAGGCTTTAAAGAGGTAAAAAAGTAGAGGAGGGAAAGAATTTGCATATTGATTATGAGTTGTTAGAGTTAAAAGCCAACAGTATAAGAAAGCATATTATAGAGATGCTTTATGAAGCAGAATCCGGCCATCCAGGAGGTTCTTTGTCGGCAGCGGATATTTTAACAGTTTTATATTTCCATGAAATGAAGGTGGATGTTAAAAATCCTAAATGGGAAGAAAGAGATCGATTTGTTTTATCTAAGGGTCATGCTGCTCCTGTATTATATGCTGCCTTAGCAGAAAAAGGTTTTTTTCCTAAGGAAGAGTTATATGGTTTAAGAAAATTAAATGCTATGCTTCAGGGTCATCCTGATATGAAGGGTACTCCAGGAATAGAAATGTCTACAGGCTCCCTGGGCCAAGGCTTTTCTGCTTCATGCGGAATGGCGATAGGTGGCAAGATGGATAATAAAGATTATCGTGTTTATACTCTTTTAGGTGATGGAGAGCTACAAGAGGGAATTGTTTGGGAAGCTACTATGGCAGCAGCCCATTATAAACTAGACAATTTAACAGCCTTTTTAGATTTTAATAAGCTCCAAATTGATGGTCTAAATTCAGAAGTAATGGGTGTAGAACCTGTTGCTGACAAGTTCAAGGCTTTTGGATGGCATGTTGTGGAAATAAATGGTCATTCCTTTGGTGAAATTATAGCTGCCCTTGAAGAAGCTAAAAATATAAAAGGAAAGCCAACTATGATTATTGCCCATACCATTAAAGGCAAGGGTGTTTCCTTTATGGAAAATTCAGTGGATTGGCATGGTAATGCTCCAAAGGCAGAAGATAAAGAAAAAGCATTAAAGGAGCTGGGAGGTGAAGCTAATGAGTAAAAAAATAGCCACAAGAGAAGCCTATGGTGAAGCTTTAATAGAGGTGGGTAAGAAAAATCCTAAAGTAGTGGTTTTGGATGCAGATCTATCTAAATCCACAAAAACCGCAGGATTTGGCAAGCATTTCCCAGAACGTTTTTTTAATATGGGTATTGCTGAACAAAATATGGTTGGTACAGCAGCGGGTTTGGCGACAACAGGAAAAATTCCTTTTGCCAGTACATTTGCTATGTTTGCTACAGGAAGGGCCTTTGAGATTATTCGTAACTCTATTGGCTATCCGAATTTAAATGTAAAGATATGTGCAACCCATGCTGGATTAACCGTAGGTGAAGATGGGGCATCCCATCAAGCCTTAGAAGATATCGCTTGTATGAGGGTGATACCTAATATGACGGTAATTGTTCCTGCTGACGCTGTGGAAGCCAAGGCAGCTATTCATGCTATAAGTGAAGTAGAAGGACCCGTCTACGTTAGACTGGGAAGAGCTGGAGTTCCTATTATTAATGATGAAAATAACTATCAGTTTGAAATTGGTAAAGGGGTCCTATTAAAAGATGGTAAGGATGTAACGATTGTTGCCACTGGCATTATGGTAACCGAAGCACTAGCTGCTAGTGAAGAACTGGAAGCCAAAGGATTGTCTGTGAGGGTAATCAATATACATACAATTAAACCAATAGATGAAACCATTATTACAAAGGCTGCTAAAGAAACTGGAGCTATTGTAACAGTAGAGGAACATAATGTTATTGGAGGCTTGGGCTCAGCGGTAGCAGAGGTAATAGGAGAAAATCATCCTGTGCCACTAAAGAGAATTGGTACTCAAGATACCTTTGGAGAATCCGGTAAGCCTCAAGAACTCCTTGAAAAATATGGCCTAACAAAAGATCACATCCTAGAGGCAGTATTAGATATAATCAAGAAGAAATAGCGATGTTTTTCATCGCTATTTCTTTTGGACTTTTTGACTTGTCCTGTTGAATAAAACTTATTTTCCCCGAATACACATAGTTATATAGACTGCCTATCATTATGGCGGCAATAAGGAGGGAAAATATGAGAAGTAAATTTAGATTTCCAAAATTACCTAAGATAAACTGGAAATTATTTATTACCATTATTATAATTATCATACTAGTAGTAGTGGCAATAAGATTGGTTCCTAAGTTCATGTCAAGGGGTGATCAAGAGGTGGGCTATCAGGTATTAGAAGAGAGTCAAGTTCCTGTCAAAATACAAGAGATATTACCTAGATACAAAATGCTGGAAAGAGCATTGGCGGCTAAGGTAGATGAAGAAATCTATGTTATCGTCACTAGGGGAGAAAAACTGACAGGAGGCTATGGGGTAGATATAGAAAAGATACAGCTATTAAAGGAGGAAGAAGGACCTAAGCTAGTGATCCATGCACTATTTAAAGATCCTAATCCAGATGACTTAGTACCCCAGGTTATCACCTATCCCTATATTGTAGTTAAAACCAATTTAACAGAACTGCCACAAAAAATTGATTTACAAGTACATTATTAAGAGAGCGGGATAAATCCTGCTCTCTTTTCAGTTTATAGAAATTTATAAATTATCCACATTGCACATAGTTTTCAAATATAGATTAGGTTGTAGAAAGAAATTTTTTTTGGAAATAAAAGATTCTTCCCTATGGTCAATGACAATCTAAGTTATTTGGTATAATTCATGGCTTTTTCAACAATGTAAAGAAGGATGTTATTGCTAATTTTAAAACAAGTTGATTACATAACTTTACAGAATTGTAATGTATCTGTAATTGTATTCTAATATTGGTAGTATATAATAAAATTAGCATTAGTGGATAAATTTACTAATTACTTAAAGGAATTTTAGGTTTTAATCATTAGGAGGAGATATACATATGAAAAAATTAAGAAAGGCATTATCAACAATAGGGATCGTTACGGTTGTTTTTTCCAGTACTATTTCTAGTGCTTTTGCTGTAGATACTATTGTTTACGAAAAGTTAAATAAAGAAGTTCTTGCCACTGGAGTAAACTACAAACATATTGTAAGATTTGACAAGGACGGATGGCTAAATGCCAATGTTGTCTATGTGGATCTAGGAAACCAAGAAGTTGAATTGGATTTACTCCAAAGCTCTAAGGGGGTTTCCACAAAAGAAACATTATCCACCATGGTAAAGGAAAAAGATAATGTAGTAGCTGCAATTAATGGAGATTTCTTTTATTTAACCAATCCAGATTCCCCTTTAGGGGCTATGGTTAAGGACGGAGAGGTTATCAGCAGTCCTATATTTGTTCATGATTTTGCCACCCTATTTATTAATCAAAGCGATAAAGCCTTTGCTGATTATTGGAAGTATGAAATTCATGTAACAACCGACAAGGGTAAACGGGTGCCTATCACCACCATTAATAAATATACCCATGAGTACCAAGCTATTATGTTGATTGATAAAAATTGGGGCAATCAAACACCAGGCTATAATCCAAAACATTATGATATGGTAGAAGTAATTGTTGTTGAAGATGAAGTAGTAGAGGTTAGGAGAAAGCAACCCTCCACCAGCATCCCTGAAAATGGATATGTATTATTAGCTTCTCAAGGGAATGCAAAGCTACTGTACGATAACTTCAAAGTAGGAGATGGAGTAACAGTACATACAAATATAGCACAAAACAACTTAGATGATATCAAACTGGCTTTAGGTGGAGGAACTTTATTAGTAAAAAATGGGCAGGCAGTAGCTACCTTTACACAAAATGTAGGAGGTAACCATCCTAGAACGGCTGTTGGCATTACAAAAGATAGAAAGCAGTTGATCTTAGTAACAATAGATGGAAGACATAACTCCTTTAAAGGGATGGATGGAAGACGTTTAGCCAGCCTTATGTTAGAATTAGGCAGCTCTGAAGCTATTTTAATGGATGGTGGAGGATCTACCACTATGATTACTAGAGGATTAGGAGATTTTAACCCTCAAGTTACTAATCACCCTTCAGAAGGTGTTGAGAGAAGGATTATCAATGGTTTAGCCGTTGTGAATCAGGCTCCTATTACTGAGTTACAAGGAATCAAGGCTGAGATAAATGAGGATCGTAGCTTTGTGGGGGTTTCTAGAGATATTACCGTAAAAGCCTTTGATAAAAACTATAATCCCCTCGTGGTGGATGCTGGAAATCTAAAGTTTAGTCTTAAAAAAGGAGAAGGAGATTTTCAAGGAACTAAATTTGTTCCTAAAAAATCCGGACTTACTATTATAGAAGTAGACTATTTAGGAAAAAAGACAGAGGTTGAACTAAGGGTGTTGGAGGAATTAGCTCTTTTAAAGGTCACACCTGAACAACTCCAATTAACCTATGGGCAAAGTATCACCCCAAAACTTGTAGGTGTGGACAAAAAAGGATATAGCACTACTATCAATGCAAATGACGTTGTGTGGAAGGATGAAGGGAACCTAGGAACCTTTAAAAATGGAGTTTATACAGCTGGCAGTAAAGACGGCAGTACTACTTTAATAGCTACCTTTGGAGGGAAAACAGCAGAGATTCCTGTTGCTATTGGTTACAATAAAACTTCCCTAGGAGGTTTAGGAAACTATAATCATAAGTTTACTGGGTATCCAACAGATTTAGTAAAAGGTAGGGTTACGCTGGATGCCAATGGAAGAGTAGGGGATAAAGCCTTAAGATTGGAATACGACTTTACTCAGACGGAAGCTACCAGGGCTGCATACATTGAATTTGGAAAGGGAGACATTGTATTGCCAAATAGAACGATGAAGCTTGGTGTATGGGTCCATGCCTTTGAAAATACTTCAGGGTGGATAAGAGGACATATCAAGGATGCGGCAGGAACAAGACATACAATTGATTTTAAAAATGGAATTGATTGGACGGGATGGAAGTACCTAGAGGCAAGTATTCCTCAAAATATTCCAGCTCCCATTGAAGTAGAGAGAATTTATGTAGTAGAGACAAATGGAAATAACAAAACCCAGGGTAAACTTCTATTTGATGAATTAGAAGCTATCCATGGTGCAGCCACCAATGGAGGGGTGCAAAGGGAGACCTTGAAGGACGGCCTAAATACACCTTATGTACAAAAAGGCACACAATTCTTTGTCCATAGTGGTGTTACCTTTGCAGATAAAGGAAACCCTATTAATCAAACAGTGACCAATAGATTACAGGAAACCATTAATAAAAATTATGAACTGTCTATTTTCACCAGTGGCGTTGATGGAGGTATTGTAAATGGATTAAAGAAACCCTATGTTGTTGCATCTTCAGGATATGCTGCAAAGGAAGAAGGAGATAATTTAATTCTTTACCTAGACAACAGAGGGGGAGGATTAAGACAAAGGAATTTTGAACAATGGCCTTGGCTAATGAAGCAACTAAATAATACAAGCAAGAAAAATGTATTTATTGTTCTTCCTAGACCAGTTTTTGAGACAAGTGGATTTGCCGACGCAATGGAAGCCAATTTGTTGAAGGAAACCTTAACCAAGACAGCTGAAAATAACAAAAACGTATTTGTTCTCTATGGAGGCAATAGTGGACCAAAGGTAGATTTAATAGAAGGGGTTAGGTACATAGGAACCGGAAATTATAGTAGCACTACTGGTAGGGGATCCCACTATATTGAATTTAATATAGTAGACAATCAAGTTACCTATCAAATTAAACCATTGTTTTAATGGGAGCATATGGGAGGATATGTAAATAGAACTGAGGATATCAGTTCTATTTTTTTGTAAACCCTGTTAACACTTGTTTATTCCATATAATCAAATTTTTAAAAAAATTGCTTGTATGTTATAAT